>JAGRIN010000015.1 GCA_020443245.1 Pseudomonadales bacterium | reverse complement strand
ATGTACGGCCCGAACACGAACATCGTGGTGAACGGCAGCATCATCTTCTTCTCTGAATGCGAGATCCGCTACATCCTCGGCTGTCTTGCCCTGGTGTTGTCCGGCGATCGACAGGTGATCGAAGTGAAGCAGGACGTACACGATGCCTACAACGAGATCATCGACGAGGGGAACCGGAACATGGCATGGGGCGCGCCCAATGTCCGGAGCTGGTACAAGAACAGCAAGGGCAGGGTGACGCAGAACTGGCCGTTCACGTTGCGCGAGTACTGGGAGCGAACGCGCTCACCGGACGAGACAGACTTCCGGTTCGGCTAGCCGGGATAGATCTCGCCAATATCGAAAAGCCAGGCCGCGCCCCGAACCCCGCTCGAGTCGCCGTGCCTGGCTTTTACGATGCGTGTGTCGATCCCGTCTGAGAAAACATACTCCGGCAGCTTCTCTGTCACGGCTGCGTAAAGCACGCCTGCGTTCGAGACGCCGCCCGCAAGCACGATCGTGTCCGGGTCAACGATGTTGACGATCCCGGCAAGCGCGAGGGCCAGCGCACTCGTGTAGTGATCGACGACACGCGCCGCGTCCTCATCTCCGTTTTCGGCCGCCGTCAGCACCGTTGCGGCATCCTCGTCACGACCCGACCGCTCGCGCCAGGTGCGAGCCAGGCCAGGCCCGGAGAGCCAGGTTTCGATGCAATCCGCCCGCCCGCAGTAACAGTTCCGTGGACCCGTATCCGGTTGCCATTCGCACCGCAATGCAGCGAGCGGCAACGTGTTGTGGCCCCACTCTCCGGCGATTGCATTGCGTCCGACGAGAAGTCGTTTGCCGACGCAGAGTCCGCCGCCCACACCGGTACCGAGGATGACCGCGAATACCGTGTCGGCATCCGAGCCCGCGCCGTCGCTCGCCTCCGACAACGCAAGGCAGTTCGCGTCATTCGCGATGCGGACCGGTGCCCCGATTGCACGTGCCAGATCCTCCCGCAGGAAGCGATCGTTGAGGCAGATCGTGTTCGAGTTCTTCATGCGCCCGGTTGCCAGCGACACCGCACCGGGCGTCCCGATACCGACAGGCAAGTCGTGAGGCAGTCCACACGCGTCTTCGACGCCATGAACGAGCGCGACAATCGCGTCGATGATCGGCTCGTAGCCTGACGGCGTCGGCACACGGCGCCGAACCAGAATGTCGCCGTGTCCATCGAGTACGATTGCCTCGATCTTGCTGCCGCCAAGGTCAACACCAATGCGTGGTTTGAAGTTGTCTGTCATGGCATCGCCGAATGCGTGGAGGGAGCTCCCGAAGGTTACAAGAAAGCGAACGATCAGGGCACTCAATGGAGGGTGCGACACGTCAGCGCGGAACTTGTGAGCGATAGAGCCCCTTTGTAGACTCAGGACTCAATCGTAGAGGGAGATGAACCATGTTGGAAGCGTTGCGCCTCGATGGCCGCGCTGCCGTCGTCACCGGTTCCGGTCGAGGACTCGGCAAAGCCATGGCAAAAGCGCTGGCAGCTGCCGGTGCGTCGGTTGTGTGCTCAGCGAGGACACAGGAACAGATTGACCAGACCGTCGCCGAGATCGAAGCAGACGGCGGGAACGCCATTGCCCAGGCGTGCGACGTCACCGATTCAGGTGCGGTCGATGCCCTGGTCGATCGGTGTGTCGATACATTCGGCAAACTCGACATCATGATTTCCAACGCCGGCGGCGGAGGCGTGCGTGGCAACTGGGAATTCTGGGAGTATCCGGACGATGCGTTCGAGTCCGTCCTCGCAACCAACCTCAAGAGTAATTTCTACTGCTCGAGGGCGGCCGCTCGCCACATGGTCCACCGCGGCGAAGGCGGCGTCATCATCCATACCGCTTCCGGCACCGCCCTGCGCGGCAACAGGTCCTTCGCCTATCCCACAGCGAAAGGTGGCCAGATCTCGCTGATGAAGAGCACCGCCACCATGCTCGCGCCACACAACATCCGTGTGAACACCATCATTCCCGGCTTCGTCGCCCAGCGCGAGGCGCAGTCCGACGAGGAAAGAGAGGTGCGCCGCCAGCGCGGTATCAGGATCCCGGTGCGTCGCCTTGGCGAGTGGTGGGAACTCGGTCCGCTCGCCGTATACCTCGCGTCAGACGCGTCGTCCTACGTTACCGGACAATCCTTCATTATCGACGGAGGCGGGCTTGCCGGTGGACTCGGGCCTGTGGAGTTCGTCCCGCATCACGAGATTGCGTTATGACTGTTGCCCACTTCGATTTAACCGGAAAGCGTGCGGTCGTTGTCGCTGCAGACAATCCCGCAGGGGAAGCGATCGCCGATGCCTTTGACGAAGCCGGCGCAGACGTTGCGCGGATTCCGACGCCAGAGGTCGCAACCGTTGCAACTGCCATTGCCACTGCGGCAGATACACTCGGTGGCATCGACATTCTCGCGTGCGCACCCGATCTTTTTTTGGCGAAGCCCGTTGGCGAGATCACAGGCCCGGATCTCGAGGCGGTCATGTCCCGGAATTTCACCGTACCGTACCTCGCGATCCAGGCTGCGCTGCCGTACATCCACCTTGCCGGACAGGGCAACATCGTTCTGGTCACCAGCGTTTTGGGCGAACGCGGCCTGCCGAATACCAGCGCCTACAGCGCTGCCCACGGCGCCGTGTACAACCTCATTCGTGCACTGGCGCAGGAACTGGCGCCAGCGCACATCTCCATCAACGGGATCGAGCTCGGCTGGATGGACTGGATGACCGATCGTATCGATCGAACAGACGAACATGCGGCACGGGCGGTACGCTTTACGATGCTCAAACGTGCCGGCCGCGCCGAGGACGTCGGTCCGATTGCGGTGTGGCTCGCCGGCAGCGGCGTTGCTTTCGTTACCGGGCAGGTATTCCCGCTGGACGGCGGCTTGACCCAACACCTCTGAGACACGCTGGCATGGAAGTCAGCGAGGCCGGGATCGAACGGGCTGTCTCAGCGGCCCGCGCCGGTGCGCGTGTCATCGGCGTCTCGCGGCTCGAAGGTGGAAGTTCCGCGCAGGCGCGCCGCATCGACGTGCGCTTGCCACACGGTGATGCGACCTGGGTGCTTCGCATTCACAGCGAGATCGACCGGCGCCGTGACCCCCACATCGCGCGCCATGAGTTCGACCTGCTGTCGGTCCTCGCGGGCTCAGGGATACCTGCGCCGCGCCCGGTTGCATGGTTGCCGGACGCGTTCGACGTGCCTTGTATCCTGCTCGAATACCTTGCCGGGGACGTCATGTCCCGGGTGCCCGGCGAAGAACTGGTGCGAGACATGATCGAGACGTTGGGGCGCATCCACGATGTCGATACGGTATTGCTCGACTTTCTGCCAACTCCCTCTGAGTGGGTGGCGCGCATGGTGGACTATGCCGGTCAGCTCACTGACCCGGCTACTGCGAGGCTTGCGGGCCTCGTCCGAGAGACATGGCCGGCATCGCCGCCCGCACATCCGGTATTGCTGCATGGCGATTACTGGCCCGGCAACCTGCTGGTGCAACAAGACAGGCTGGCCGGTGTGATCGACTGGGAGGATGCCGCGCTCGGCGATCCGTTGTGGGACCTTTCCGTGTTGCGGCTGGACATGCTGTGGAAATTCGGCCCCGATGCGATGGAACACGTCACGCGATGTTACCGCGAACGGCGGGGGGATGTCGGCGTCGGCGCGCTTGCAACGAGCGATCTTGCGGTTGCGCTGCGCGGTGCGCTCGGGATGTTGAACTGGGGAGTCGATGACGCGGCGCCGGAAGTGATGCGGGCGCGCCATGAGGTGTTCACGACCCGGGCGCGCGCGGCACTCGGTCTATGAGTCCTTCAGGTTGTCGATCTCCTGTGCGAGATCGTATCGATGGTCCGTGACCACGCGCTCCAGGACACGGACACGTTCTTCCAGGTCGTCAATGCGATCGAGTGCATCGTCGAGTTCTTCGTTGCCGGCGGCCGTCTTGCGCTTTGTCTTGAGATATTCGCTGATGACGCCGGTGCCACAGCCGATCAGCGTGACGATCACCACCATTTCAAACACACCCATAGCTCTCTCCTTACCTCCCGGCACCAGGTGCCTGCCGGTGAGTCGTTATACCAGTGACGACACGCGCGAACGCCCTGCCCGCCCTTATGCAGCGGAGTCCATGACCAGATACGCGAGCCCGTACGCCAGGAGCGTCGCCTGTGGGACTGTCACGAGCGCGATCACGGCAACGAGCCTTACCAGGAACGTCGAAACATCGAGGTATCGCGCGATACCCGCGCAGACACCGCCGATCTTGCCGTGGATTGTGTCCTTTGCAAGGATCGGATCACCGAACTCATCGTAGTACCGTCGTCGTCTCATTGTACCTGCTCCGGGGTGGTTGTCGCCGCGCCGACCTGCATCCGGGCCTTCAGCCTGGCGAGTTCTTCGTCGAGTCGATCATCCTGCTCCAGCGAGTCGATCTCGCCCGCGAGGGAAGTGTTCGCGAGATCATAGGACTCGATTTCGCCCTCCATCTCGTCGAGGCGTCGTTCATATGCTTCGAAGCGATCCATGGCATCGCCGTACGCGTTGTCGTGAATCTGTCGCTTTACGCGTATTCGCGATTTCGCGGTTTTGCCGCGCAGGATGAGCGCCTTCTGGCGCGCGCGCGCGTGGCGCAGTTTCTCTTCGAGTTGCCCGGTATCGCCCTTCAGTTTGTTGATGGACTCATCGATGACGTTCAGGTCGTTCGAGAGCTGCGCAATCACCTCGTCATGGCCGGACTTTTCTTTCAAGGCAGCCTTCGCGAGATCGTCGCGACCTTTTGATACGGCGAGCTCCGCCTTGGATTCCCAGGCACGTGCCTCGCCAACCAGGTACTGGATTCGTGCTGCGACCTGCTTCTTGTCAGCGAGATAGCGCGCCGACATGCTGCGGATCTCCACCAGGGTTTCTTCCATCTCCTGGGTGATCATCCGCACCATTTTCTCCGGGTCTTCCGCCTCGTCGAGAATGGCGTTGAGGTTGGCATTGATGATGTCCGAAAGTCTGCTGAATACGCTCATGTCGCACTCCTTGATCGGTTGTCTGAATGGGCCGGTTACTTCAGGACCTGCGCGCTGACCTGCTCGGGCGAAGTCACCCGGTTCGGGTCGCGATGCGTTTCGGCAAACGCCCCGACGCAGACGACCAGCGCGGTCAGGAGCAAGACTGTCGCCCAGTTACTGGCGGGTCGGTATGTCCGGTATGCGATGTTCATGTCGTTGGCCCTTCGTCTGTTCGTTGGTTCTCTTTGGTACCTGTTGCATTTCACAATTCGTGCCAGAATTCTCGGAATCAGATAACGTATTGAATAATAATGGCTTTTATGTCGTGTGGTTTGCGGTGCGATCGTCGGGCGATGGGTGCGAGCGCGGAATCGCGTGAAGATTTGGCGATTTTCGCCATCGACGGGCGTCCTGGCGGGATTGGGTTATACTCGCGCGGAATGTCCAGGTTGTCGGAGTCAGGTGCAGTATGAATGGTGCGGAAAGTCTGTTGCAGACGTTGATCAATAATGGTGTCGAGGTGTGTTTTACGAACCCGGGCACCTCCGAGATGCACATGGTGGCCGCGATTGGCAAAACCGAAGGCATGCGACCGATACTTTCGCTCTTCGAAGGCGTTTGCACCGGCGCCGCCGACGGTTACGGAAGGCTCGCGGGCAAACCCGCCTGTACGCTTCTCCACCTCGGACCAGGGCTATCCAATGGTTCAGCCAACCTCCATAACGCTCGCAAGGCCAACTCGCCGGTCATCAACCTGATCGGGGACCACGCCACTTACCACAAACAGTACGATGCGCCGCTGACATCCGACATCATCACGCTCGCAAAACCGGTGTCTCACTGGGTACGTTCAGTGAAGGATGCGCAGAGCCTGCCCTCCGATGCCGCGGACGCGGTGGTCGCCGCGAACGTCAAGCCTGGCCAGATTTCGACGCTGATCGTGCCGGCGGACGCCGCGTGGAACGAGTCCGTCGAACCGGTTGCGCGGCGCGAGTTGCCGGCGGCGCCCGCGGCGGCGGACAGCGCGGTCGACCAGGCAGCCGCGTTGCTGCGAAATGGCAAGCCGAGCCTGCTCCTGATGGGCAACATGGCGCTCACGCCTGCGGCACTCGAACTCGCCGACAGGATCGCGCAGAAGACGGGCGCGCGCATTTTCTGCGACACGTTTGTGACGCGGGTGGCGAGAGGAGAGGGACGTTGCGAGATCGAACGACTCGGCTACTTCGCCGAGCAAGCGACCGAACAGATCAAGGGAATCGAACAACTCATCATGGTGGGCACCAAAGCGCCGGTCGCGTTCTTTGCCTACCCGGGCAAACCGAGTGAGTTCTATCCCGAGGGCAGTACGCTCCATGTGCTCGCAAATGCCGGAGAAGATGCGGAAGACGCGCTTGCGCGCCTCGCCTCAGCGGTCTCGGCGGATGGGCTCTCGCCGCGGCATATCAAGCTCGCGAAGCCGGCGCCGGGAGAGGGGGACCTGTCGCCGCGCACAGTCGGGGTCACGTTCGCGGCCTACCTGCCGACCGACGCGATCGTCGTCGACGAGGGCGCGACCGGTGGGGGTGGATGTTATCCCGCCGCCGCCGCGGCGGAACCACACGATTGGCTTTCGCTCACGGGCGGTTCGATCGGATATGGTTTGCCGACCGCCATCGGCGCGGCCGTCGCCTGTCCCGATCGCAAGGTCGTCTGTATTCACGGCGACGGCGGTGCGATGTATACGATCCAGTCACTCTGGACCATGGCACGGGAAAACCTGGATATCTGCGTTGTGATCCTGGCGAACAGGAAGTACCAGATCCTGCAGATCGAACTGGCTCGGGTCGGTGCACAGTCGATGAACAAGAAGACGCTCGACATGCTGGACATCGGCAATCCGGACCTGGACTTTGTGAAGTTGTCCGAGGGGATGGGTGTGCCGGCGGCGCGCGCGACGACGGCCGAGGAATTCAATCGCCTGTACCAGTCGGCAATGTCGGAGCGAGGCCCGAGGCTCATCGAAGCCGTCATACCTTGATGTACGTCAGGGTTGATCCAATGCCTTGCCCATAACGTAATCGTCCATGTAGTAGCCGTCGCCGATGGCGGTCAGGATGGATTGTTCGACGAGGAAGCCGTTTGCCTTGTAGGCTTTGATGGCCTTGCGGTTGTGTTTGTTGACGCCGAGGCGCAAGTGCAGGGCGCCTTGTTGGCCGCATTTTCGGCAGACGTGTTGCAGCAGCATTGAACCGATACCGCGTCCGTGAAATGATTGCTGCAAATACAGTTTGCTCAGCCAGGCTGCGGTGCTGGCGACAGCCCCTGACGGTGCGGCCACCGTTTGCATGAGTCCGTAAGCGGCAAATCCCCCCGGTTTTCCGTCAACGAACACAAGATCGATGGCGATCCCGCGATCCAGGTCTCCTGCGAGCGCGTCGATGGCATAGTCGCGGGCCAGCATGTACTCGATCTGCCTTGCGGTGATGATCCCGGGATAGTGGGCACGCCAGATGCGATGCGCGAGATCGGCAACAATGTCCAGTCGGTCAGGGGTTGCCGGTTCGATTGTCGTCTTCAACGCTGGTTGCTTTTGGTCCGCCTGTGGAATACGGAGTTTATGCCCATCAATTTATTGAACCAACTTTTCAGGCAGGGAATGGAGTCTTGAGTAGTCTGGATGCCAGGGAAAGGGATGCGACCCTGACTGAACTTACCTCCCGGGTTTTCGATCTTGTCGTGATCGGCGGCGGCATTACCGGTGCCGGTATTCTCCGCGATGCGGCGCTACGCGGACTTGATGTCGCGCTCGTTGAAGCCAGGGATTTCGCTTCGGGTACGTCGAGCAAATCGACGAAACTGATCCATGGCGGTATCCGGTATCTCGCCATGGGCCACATCCATGTCGTGCGGGAGGCGGCGCGGGAACGCAAACGCGTTCACCAAATCGCGCCGCATCTTGCGGAGCCGAAGTGGCTCACCTTGCCATCGCGAAATCGGCTCGAGTGGGCGAAGTACAAGATCGGCGTGTTGCTTTACGAGCGTCTCGGGCAGGTCCAGGCGCCCGATCTTCATTTCGACGTGAAGGGCGAATCGCTGCGCGAGCATGAACCTCTCATCGATCGCGACGCCTTTCCCTACGCCTGCGTCTACCGCGAGTATCTCACCGATGATGCAAGACTCGTGGTCGGCAACATTCGCGGCGTTGCAGCACCTCGACTCGCTGTGACCGGACTCATCAAGGATGCAGGTCGGGTGACGGGGGTCAGGGTCAGGTGTGAGGAAACCGGCGCGGAGCTGTTCGTTCGTGCAAAGGGTGTGATCAACGCTGCCGGTCCGTGGGTCGAAGATGTCTACAAATTCGACGGTGCGCCGCCACCGAAGTCGCTGGTGCTCTCCAAGGGTGTCCACATCGTCCTGCCGAAGAGCAAGGTGCCGCTCAGTGAAATGATTCTTTCCGTGACCACGGACAACCGCCCCGTTTTCATGATTCCACGCGGTGACGTGGTCTATGTCGGGACGACCGATTCAAGGTTCGAAGGCCCGGCGAATGTATGGCCCGAAGTGCTGCCGGAAGAGGTGAGTTACCTGCTGGAGCCTGTCCGCCGGTACCTCGGCATCTCGCTCACACCGAAGGATTGCCTGACGACGTGGGCGGGGCTGAGGCCCTTGATCGCCCAACGTGGCAAATCCACGAAGGAGATTTCGCGCCGCGATGAAATCTGGACCAGTGAGTCCGGGCTCATCACCATCGCCGGCGGCAAGCTCACCGGTTATCGAAAAATGGCGGAAGACACCATCGATGTCGCCTGCCGCGTCAGCGGCCTGCCCGCGCCGGGACACGTTCGTGACGAACCGCTTCCTGGCGGCGACTTCACGGGTTCGATCGACGATCTCGCGCGCCAGGTCGCGCAGTCTTATCCGATGGATGAGACGCGCGCACACCGAATGGCGAGTCTGTACGGGAGCGAGGCGACGGACGTGCTGGCCCTTGGTGCTGCGCCAATCGCCGATGGTGCTGACCTTGCCCGTGGCGAAGTGCTCTGGGCAGTGCAGCACGAGGGGGCGTCCAGCCTCGAAGATGTCTTGTACCGCCGGACCCGGACGATGTATTACTCGCCCGAACAGCTGCCGAAGATCGTCGATCCTGCCGCCGCGTTGATGGGCGAGAGCCTTGGATGGAGCAAGTCGCGTGTGGCGACGGAGTCCGCCTCGCTTCACGAGCGCCTGGCCCGTGATCTCTCGCCCTTATAGACCCGTTAGACCGACTTCCCCCAGTATCCAGTCAACGCCGGGGTGTCCGGTGTCGATCCGGTATTTGCGGATGGAGTAGTTGAGTTGCGGCACTTCGAGCCTGAGCGGGTCGATCTGGTCGCGGCGGAACTTGACCAGCCGGCAACGCTCGATGCAGGTGACAGTACCGATATGGTGGGGAGAGAACGGGCGCCAGCCGAATTCGCTGCCGACCGGCGGTTCAGTACCCTCGTCATCGACTTTGCCGGAGACCAGGATGTACCAGGAGTCTGCATCGAATCGCCGGGTATCGCCCGGTTCCAGGTCTTCGAAGCGGGCGATGTTGCCGAGCTTCTCAATGCCGGTTGACGACATCTGGGAGAACTGCGCAAGGCTTTTCAGTACGGGCCGAACTTCCCAACGATTGATCAGCTTGCTTGCGAAACCCTCTGTGTGAATGAAGGCACCGAAAATATCTTCCGAGAATACACAAACGGTGACGGGTGACGTCGCAACGACGCTCGCGTTGCGGGTGCCGGCGCCCGTGATGACGGCCATCTCGCCGATGATGTCGCCTGCCTGCAGGCTCGCCAGGGTCGTGAAGTTCGATCCATCGTGATGGACGACGTCACAGTACCCGGTCAGGATAAGATAGACGAAACCGCGCGTCTCGGTGTCCTGGACGATGATGACGTCGTCCTGGTTGTAACGACGGATCTCTTCTTCTGCGAGCAGGCTGCGCATCCACCTGTTCGGGAACGGCTGGCCCAGCCACATTGTCAGGTAGTGGTTGACCTGTGACGTGTAGAGGCTGGGGTCGCCTTCGATGACGGTGTAACGCTTGCCTGAACTCGCGAGGGAGAATGTTGTGTTGAATTCGTTGGACAGTTCTTCGACATGAACGAATACGACCCGGTCGGCATCCGACTGGATCGCGTCTGCCGGATCACCGTGAATGGCGCCCGCCCCGCCGTCGGCGATGAGCATGTTGAATCGTTGTGAATAGATGCGCTCGAGGTTGGAAAGCGTCTCATCCCTGACGAGTCCTTCGCGATTCATTTCGCGAATCGTCGACATGTTGTTGTTGTCGCCAACGACGCAGATCTGGCGCTCGTATCCTTTGTGTATCGTCGAAAAGGTGGCCCCGATCGTGGGAATCGAATGGACCGTCACGTGAGGTTCGATCGTCATGCCGTAGTAGTTGATGCGCTTGCCGGGACGTACTTCAACGAGCTTGAAGTGTTCCAGAACGACGTCCTTCGACCAGCCCAGGCTGAGGGCGAGCTTTTCCATGGCCATGTCATAGATTTCCCGCGTCGTGATCACTTCGACACGGTGGGGCATCAGCATGAGCGGGAACATGGCGCAGTGATCGTCGTGCAGGTGCGTGAGAAACACGGCCGACACCTGGTTCTTGGCAATACCCCGTGCAAAGAGGTTCTGGTCCAGGAACGGCACGGCGTCGATCAGTACATAGTCGCCGTTGTAGCACAGTGCGAGACCCGTACACGGCTCGTCCAGGGTGAATCCGGAAGCCCCGCCCAGGACCTCTATGCCCATCTTCACGAGGCCGCCGGGCACGTAGTCCGATTGCACGTGATAGGTCGGTTCGATGGCGCCGTCGCCGGAGAGGTCCACATCGGCGCTGCCGTCGGCGTTCCGGACGGCGTAGTGATCCGTGCCGAGGTGTGTGATGCTGATCGCTCCCACGTTCGCCACGTCGTCCTCAAACGGGCAGGCGTTGAAGAATCCCTCAATGGGGATGGGTTGTCCCCCATCGTCGCGCAGCGCGAGGTGTTCGGCGACCCTGAGCCACTCTTCCTTCAGTTCGGGTTCGGTTTCCCACGCATCGAACTCGGCGCGGGTCGGCCCCAGTAATGTGATACGCAGCAGTCGCAATGCCTGGCTGATGTCTCGACGGGTTCCGACCAGGTTGAGGCGCCGTCCCTCGGCGAGGCCGTTGCCCACGAACAGGAAGAAGTAGAACGGAAATTCGAGATTATTGAGCAGGGAGCCGTCGCGCTCACGGACATCGGTCAGCACGAGCGTGTCGAATCGCTCAATTCCGTTTTGGAGGAGCCCCTTCAGGACCTCTGGTGGCTGGCCGAATAATACGATGTGCTCGTCGTCTCGAACGATACGACTGCCGGTTGCAAGGCTGATGACCTCGGGTTTCATTGTCCGTTTCTTCTCCCAGAGTCGGAATGAGTGTATCACACGGATTGCGGGCCGGGCTGTCGCCATTTTGTGCAGGTGACACTAAAATTCGCACTCCGGCCTCCGGGCCGCATCGATTTGAGGAAGGGCGCAATGAGCGAGTCGACACAACTGGGGAATGCGGAAAAAGAGCTGTTCCGGGACAGCGTGAGGAAGTTTCTGGCGGCGGAGGTCGAACCGCATTACGAGGCCTGGGAAAAGGCGGAGATCTGGCCCCGGGATGTCTGGCGCAAGCTGGGTGAAAACGGGTTCCTGTGCGTAGATATGCCGACGGAATACGGCGGCTTCGGCGCCTCTTTCGAACTGTCTTGCATCATCGTCGAGGAAATCTCGCGGGCCGGTTATGGGGCGCTCGCGTCGGGCGTTTCGGTCCATTCCGATATCGTCGCGCCCTACATCCTTCATCTCGGGACCGAGGAGCAGAAGCATCGGTTCCTGCCCGGGATGGTATCAGGCGATATTGTCGGCGCGATCGGCATGACAGAACCAGCCGCCGGCAGCGACCTGCAGGGGATGAAGACCAGTGCCGTGCGAGATGGCGATGAATATGTGATCAACGGGCAGAAGACGTTCATCACCAACGGGCAGCACTGTGATCTCATCGTCCTCGCAACCAAGACCGATCCGAAGCTGGGCGCGAAGGGCATGACGCTATTCACTGTCGATTGTCACCTGC
The DNA here is from genome assembly GCA_020443245.1 of Pseudomonadales bacterium. Taxonomy (GTDB): domain Bacteria; phylum Pseudomonadota; class Gammaproteobacteria; order Pseudomonadales; family Azotimanducaceae; genus JANQJA01. The sequence continues at coordinate 6,492 of JAGRIN010000015.1, read as the reverse complement.
CCGGCTTCGAGCGGGGCCGGAACCTCGAGAAGATGGGACTCCACTCGGGGGATACGTCCGAACTCTTCTTCAGCGACCTGCGTGTCTCTGCCGCCGACATCCTTGGCGGTGAAGGCAAGGGGTTCGCCGCGCTGATGAACGAGCTGCCACGTGAGCGCCTCATCCTCGGCGTTGGCGCGATCGCTGCGGCCGAGGGCATGCTCGACTGGACAGTCGACTATACGATCGAACGCAAGGCATTCGGTGAATCGATCGCGAAATTCCAGAATACGCGCTATGTGCTCGCGGACATGAAGACCGAAATCGAGCTCAACAAGGCGTTCGGCGAGAAGTGCATCGCGAAGTACGTGGCCGGGGAACTCACCACCGAAGCAGCCTCGATGTGCAAGCTGGCCGCGACCGAAATGCAGGGGCGCGTTGCCGACCGGTGCGTCCAGTTGTTCGGCGGGTACGGTTACATGAAGGAATACAAGATATCCCGCGCCTATGTGGATGCTCGAATCCAGCGGATCTATGGCGGCACGTCGGAGATCATGAAGGAGTTGATCTCCCGCAGCATGGTGGGCCGATAGGGCACCTCCTCCTGGCCACTGGACAGCCTGCCGGCTCTGTGCGGTAATTTTGCACAGAACGCAACGAAGCGCGAGAAGAGAGGGAGCATTGGAATGTCCTATGGCAGCCTGAAGTACGAAGTCAGCGAACACATTGCGACGGTCACGTTTGACCGTCCCGAGAAGCTGAATGCGATCAATGGCGAACTGCGCGACGAGCTCGCGCAAGTCTGCGATCGAATCTATAACGATGACGATGTGCGGGCGGCGATCTTCACCGGCGCAGGCCGTGGTTTCTGTTCAGGGGCCGATGTGACCGGTCCGCGGCCGCAGGGCGAGCCGGAGGTTGCGCCGCAGAACGAGCGGCTCGACGATCTGGGTTGGGTGGGAAGACTTGCCATCGGCATTTACGAAATCGGGGTGCCGACAATCGCCGTCATGAATGGCGTCGCAGCGGGAGCGGGAATGAGCATTGCGCTCGCCTGTGACATGCGCGTGGGTTCCTCCGTTTCGCGCTTCAAGACCGTGTTCGCCGAGCGCGGCCTTTCCCCGGACTCCGGCATGTCGTATTTCCTGCCGCGACTGATCGGTTATGGCAGGGCAGCGGACCTGATTTTCACGAGCCGAAATGTCGGCGGTGAAGAAGCCTGGCGGCTGGGGCTGCTCGATCGTTTTGTCGAGGAAAGCGAGATGATGTCGGCCGCGCGGGAGATCGCATCCCAGGCAGCTTCCTTGCCACCGATGGCGATTCGCTCCGGCAAACGCGTTCTCCAGTCCAACATGGATCTGGACTTCCACCGAGCGCTCAAGAATGAGTACTTCGGCCTGTCGTTCGCACGCAAATCTCCCAACGACCAGAAAGAGCAGCGGGCGGCATTTGTCGAGAAGCGCAAACCCGACTTCACGGGCACCTGACGACAGGATGGAGAAATAAACGCGTGCCGCGTTACGACTACTTTTGTGACGCCAACGGCCGGACGGTCGAAACCGTCCACCGCATCAGCGAGCAGGTTTGCACCTGGGGTGAGCTGTGTGCGCGATCCGGTGCCGACCCCGGCGAGACGCCGGCCGATGCGCCTGTGAGGAAGATCATCACGGCGCCGCCGATGGCGAATACGCCTGCCGGCGATAGCCATTTGAAGAACCTTGGGTTCACCAAGCTCGTCAAACGAAGTGACGGCACCTACGAGAATGTCACCAGAACAGGCACCGAGTCCCGCTTCGTGAAACCGGGCGACAAATCGACGATGCCGCACTTCCACAAAAAGATGAGCGATTGATTCGCGATGTGAGGATGACCATGCCTGCCCGATGCCTGCTCTCTGTGCTTGCCGTGTTACTTCCCACCGTCGCGCTGGCAGACCCGGGATTCTTCCTCGTCAGGTTCGAGGCAGCGCCCGGTTACCAGCGTGATGGGGACGGCCTGGGCCTGTTCGGCATTGCCGAACATGCGGACTATGTCACGACGCTGTTTGAGAAGAATGTCGTACTCATGGGCGGTGTGCTGGTTGACGAGTCGGCCGAGCTTGCACTGCTGAAGGCGTCCGATCTTGAAACTGCAGAGCGACTTGTTGCGGCGGATCCCGCGGTCAAGTCCGGCCGGCTCTCGGCGCATGTCGCCGAGTGGCGTGTCGAGCGTTCGTCGATGCGCAACAGTGGACCACCTTCAACCCAGGAGAATACCGGGCCCCGGAGCTTCAAGCTCGAACGCACGCCGGACGCCCCGATCAACCTGAAGGATCAGTGACCGGTGTTGCCGGTTCTTTCTCCTTGCTCACAAGATAATCCATAACATCGAGCATCCTGCTCGGGCCGACGTCGCTGGTTGCGCGCACCAGGTACTTGCCGGCGACGATGATGGTTGGAACTGATGCGACCTTGAGCCGTCGTCCCATCTGGTCCGCACCCTGGACCAGGTTGTCCACCGGTGGCGAGTCGAAAGCGGCGAGAAATGCATCGCTGGTTGTTCCGCGACCGTCAATCCACTCGGCTATTTTCTGCGGCGTGTCGAGCACCCGCCGTGCCGCGTGGATCTCGGCAAACAGTGCGGTGTGGTCCTGCTCCAGCACGCCGAGCGTTTCCATCGTGTAGTACGTGCGTGCAAGCATTCGCCAGTAGTTACTGCCGGTCGCAGGCATCCGTACGAACTTCACGTCCGCTTTGTGTGCCTCGACCCACTCGGCAAGTTCCGGGTCGAACTCGTAGCAATGAATGCAGCCATACGAGAAGAACTCCATTACTTCAACCTTGTCTCCACGCACCCGGCGCGGGTTGTCGATCAACTGGTAGTGCTCTCCCTCGACAAACTCGCCGCCCGGTGCATCGACCAGCACGATGCCGTAGAGCCACGCCAACAGGCCGACGATGACTGCGACAACGCCGATAACAACAATGCGTTGGCGGCGAAGAGACTTGTCTGCTTTGCTTGCCATGAACCCTGTTCCCGGTGAGAGTGACAGGCCGATTATATCGGTCGAGCGACGACCCTGACATCTGTATACTCGATGCTTTCGAACAATCGAGGGAGACTTCCATGACTCGCATGCCTGCGCTCAGCCTGGCCGCTGTACCCGGCCGTCGTAACGCCACCATCGAGCTCGCAAAGGAGATCGAAAAGCGCGGATTCACTGGCATCTACGGGCCGAGCCTCGGCGATTCGCTGGCACTGTGCGAGGCACTCGCGTTCGCGACGAAGGAAATTACGTTCGGGACCAGCATCATGCCGATCTACTTCCGGCAGGTCGTCGACTATGCACAGACCGTCTCGTTCATCCATGAAGTATCCGGTGGGCGCTTCAGGTTCGGTGTCGGCGTGAGTCACGCGCCCGCGCTGCGATCAAGGGGAATCTCGGCCGGCAAGCCGCTGACCGACATTCGTCAATTTGTGGAAGACCTGAAGGCTGTGCCGCGAGCAGGAGAGCTTCCGCCGATCGTGATTGCGACGTTGCGCAAGAAGATGATCGCGTTGTCCGAGGAAATTGCCAACGGGATGGTGTTCGCAAACGGCGCCCGCTCGCACATGAAGGCCTCGCTCAGCGTCGTTTCGGACGCGACGCGAGCAAGCGACGACTTCTTCATCGGCGACATGATCCCCACCTGCATCAGTGACGATATCGAGGCGGCCAAGGCAGTGAATCGCAAGACACTGACTTCCTACGCAATGCTGCCGAACTATCGAAACTATTGGAAAGAGGCGGGGTACGTTGAAGAAATGGAAGGTATAGAGGCGGCGATTGCAGCGGGAGAACATGACAAGGTCCCCCACTTCCTCACGGATCGATGGCTCGCGGACACAACGCTCTTCGGGCCGGCTACACGGGTTCGCGATGAACTCGAAGCGTGGTTTGATGCCGGCATCAAGACCCCGATCCTGGTGCCATCTTCAGCGAACGGCGGACAGATGGTCGCCTTTGAAGAAATGTTGGCAATTTTCTGAGTTTCATCAAAACAGGAGGTTGACGCCATGCGTTACATACTTGCGATACTGCTGCCGCCGGTTGCTGTATTCCTGTGCGGCAAACCGATTCAGGGAATCATCAATATCATCCTCACCTGCGCATTCTGGGTGCCCGGCGCGATCCATGCTGTCCTTGTTGTCCACGCCTACCATGCGGACAAGCGGACCGACCGCATCGTCGACGCCATCAACAAGGGCAAGGTGGAACCATGATCAAAAACCTGTCGATAGTCGCCCTGGCGCTTTGCCTGCTCTCGGGATGCGAGAGTGCCTACTTCAATGTCATGGAGAAAGTCGGTATCCCCAAGCGGGATATCCTGATCGATCGTATCGAAGACGCACAGGAAACGCAGGTCGAGGGACAGCAGCAGTTCAAGGATGCATTGGAGCAGTTCAAGGCGGTCGTTAACTTCGAAGGGGGTGAGCTTGAAGAGGCGTACAACCGGTTGAACGACGAATATGAAGACAGTGTCGATGCGGCAGAGAAAATCACCGACCGGATCGACAAGGTCGAGTCGGTGGCCGATGCGTTGTTCGAAGAATGGCAGGGCGAGCTCGATCAGTACACGAGCCCCTCGCTGCGTCGCGACAGCGAACGCCAGTTGAAGGCGACCCGCAAGCGCTACGAGACGTTGATTGGATCGATGCGCAAGGCAGAGCGCTCCATCGAACCGGTGCTCGCCGCGCTCAAGGACAACGTCCTGTACCTCAAGCACAACCTGAACGCCCGGGCGATCGCCTCGCTTAAGGGTGAGTTTGCGAGTGTGAACACCGACGTCAATGCGCTCATCTCGCAAATGCAGAAAGCCATCGATGAGTCCAATCGGTTTATCACTGATATGCGCCAGTAATCCAGGGTGATGCCGGCGTCACGCGTGGAGTTGATGTCATGACAGAAAGCAGCCTGAAAGGTCGCAATGCATTCGTAACCGGTGGCGGGAGCGGGATCGGCCTGGCGTGCGCCAGGCGTTTTGCGATCGACGGGGCCAACGTATTGGTGATGGGGCGAAATCGCGAGAAGCTCGCGGCAGCCACGGACGAGATACGGAAGGCCGCGCCCGACGTGAAGGTCCAGTTCCACGTGGGCGACGTGGGTACCGAAGCTGACGTCAAAGCCGCGGTTTCCGAAGCTGCACTGGAAGGCCGGCTGGATATCGCGGTAGCCAATGCAGGGACAGGGGCGCTCGCGCCGATTATGGTCACCGAGTCCGACAGTTGGGAGACGGTGATGCGCACGAATCTCACCGGCACGTTCTATACGATCAAGCATGCCGCGGCAGCAATGTCCTCGCACGGCGGCGCCATCTGTGCCATCTCATCGATCGCGGGCGTTCGCACCCACCGATTCATGGGAACCTACTGCGTCAGCAAGGCCGGAATCGACATGCTGGTGCGAAACTGCGCGGACGAACTGGGAGTTCGCGGCATTCGGGTGAACAGTGTATGCCCGGGGCTTGTCGATACGGAGATCGCCGCCGGACTCATGATGACACCGGAAGTGCACGACGATTACCTGGCTTGCATGCCCATCAGCCGGACCGGCGTTGTGGCCGACATCAGCAACGCGGTGAGATTCCTCTGTGGCGATGAGGCGAGCTGGATAACGGGGGTGACGCTGTCGGTCGACGGGGGTCATCACCTGCGTCGCGGGCCGAACGTCGAGACGTTCTCGCGACAGATCTTCGGTGACGATATTACTGAGGGACGGCTCTCATAAGGCCTTGATCCATTCGGGAATGACCCACCGGCCGCCGTCGAGTACCTGTTGTTCGGCAAAGATGCCAGGTTTGTCGGCGTAGTACATGTGCATGCTGGCCCCATCGATCAAGAAGGCCAGGAAGTATTCTCCCTTGTGCGAGAGCAGGACGACCTTCTTGCCATCGACGTGATACATCTGGCGCTTGCAGCACATCGCGCCGTCGATTCGTTCGCCGACTTCGTAGATTCGCTCGTCGTAGGGTTCGACCTCGCGCCCCACGACGTCCGGAAAACCGAATTTATCCAGGTTTGTGGTATCGAACAGCGATGCCGCGCTAGCAGGAGCGATGATGCCGAGCCAGGCGACTGCGACGAGTCCCGTGACGAGCAGTCGCCTCATCATGATGCTGTCCGCGCGAATCTCATGGCGCCGTCTGCCTCTCCTTCATGAAGATACCGAGCAGGTGGCCGGCGATCAGGAATGCAGTGAAGTCGTAGATCACGGCCCATACCTTCCACGAAACGGTCTCGCGCCACCATATCATGTCGCCACCGTCGATCAAGACAACGGCGCAAGCGCCGACGACGAGCGAGAGTCGGGCGAAATCCCGGAACTCCCGTGCCTTCGCAACGTTAAAGAAGAGGGCGAGCAGCGCGACGAAGACGAGGTTCAGCACGAAGCCGCCGATGAGCACCACGGGATCTACCGGTTTGCCGGGGCCGAGACGAATGTGAACCATGGCCGTCGGACCATGCTCGAACAGCGCCTGGGTGGTTGCCTCATCG
>JAGRIN010000158.1 GCA_020443245.1 Pseudomonadales bacterium | reverse complement strand
ATCTGCGACGACCAGTAGAGTTCGGAGAACCCGACCACGGTTGCAATCACGACCGTGAGTGCAAGAATGATTCGCTCGCGAGGAGCGCGCGTATTGACCCAGTTCGACGCTTTCTCGATCGAAAATTCAGGTCGCGACATCTCAGTACCTCGTCGCCACGGTCGCTTCGGTATCGGGCTTCGAACGCAGCCGGAACGAAAGCTGGTTCACGCCATCCTTGTTCACGGTTTCCACCTGCAGCGCCGTGAAATGGCGCCCTTCGAACGCAGGGTCCCTGCCGAGGCGCTTCAGGTAAGCCGGAATTCGCTCGGCATGGTCAACGTAACCGGAAAGACTGAGTTCATCCTCGCCCCCGGCATGAATTTCCGTTAGCCACAGACCTTGCCCGGACTGGCGCGCAAAGCCCTTCAACATACCCGCGAGCGACGCGGTGCCGTCCAGCGAGACCTTGCGACCTTCCAGGAACGTCAGCAGGTCAGCGCCCTGCTTCAGGCGTGCCTTCAGTTGTTCGTTCTTGCGTTCCAGCGTCGTGTCGCTGGAGCGCTGTTCGAGTTCCTTCGAGAGCGATGCTATCTGCAGGTTGAGCTGTGACTCGAGGTGCAGCGACTTCGCGAGTTTCTCCTGCTGCTCGATGCGGCCGGCATGCATCCAGACGCTGACGCCCGCGCAGACGAGCACGACAACGAGCCACGCGCCCACGATCTGGTGGAACGACGCGATGAGTCGCTTCGGACGAAACTCCGCCTTGTAGAGGTTGACTTCGTGAATCATGCGGCCGCCTTTCTGAGGGCCGCGCCGGCAGCGCGCAGCAGCGGCGCCTGTTCACTGGTCGCGGGGAGCTGGCCGAAGCCCCCGAGTTCGATCACCTTCGCGCTAATGCCAAGGTTGCTTTCAATCGCCTGCTCCAGCGAGTGGGTGCCCTTGCCTGCCGAGACGAGAATCTTCTGCGGCGGCACCTGGCCAAGCTGGCTCTCGAAATATCCCAGCGAGCGCTGTATTTCCAGGCAAAGCTGCTCGAGAGCCGCATTGCGTTCATCGAGGGTGCCGGAACCGGCATGCACGATGGGATCGCACGTAATGTGACGGGACAGGTAAAGCAGGTCGTTCTTGAAGAGGAGCATGGTCCCAATCTCGTCTTCGACAACGAGCAACGCGATCGCCTTGCCTTCTTCGGCAAACCCGTGCGCGACATTGCGCAACGAGAGTTCGGGAACATCGATGGTCTGGAGCGCCATCCCGGTACCTTCAAGCGCAGCAAGCACGCGTCTTATGACGGGACGATGCACGGCAATAACATTCAGCGCGGCCTGGCGTCCCCGCAATGAGTCAGGCGGCACTTCGAAGTAATCGATCACGGCATCTTCCGCGGAAAAATCGAGCGAATCCTTGACGGACCAGCGCACGGCTTCCTCGAGCTCTTCATCCGGGGCCGTCGGCTTCGGAATCTGGAGCATCGACACCTGGTCGGGCGCGAGCACGAGGTTGCATCCGGCGCCCTCGAGTCCCTGGCTGCCGACCCACTTCTTCAGGACATGGGGCAACGTCTCCATCTGTCCTTCAACCCGTTCGACGGACACGATCTCACCGGGCCTCGTACGGTCAGCCACGGCGATAGACGCGCCGTCGGCATCCAGTTCGATCCCGATGATCTTCGATTTGTTTTTGCCCGTGCGGTGCCACATGTTGCTCGTTCCCCGGTTCTGCCTGCGAGGCTCGTTTACATAATCGACACAAAGCGGGAAAACTTGAGGATTCCGGCCCGTTCATCCGGAAAATGTGAGGCACGAGAAGTCCCGCAAGCCGGCACGGCCGTGCCCGCTGCAAGCCCTGTCATCGCGTCAGTAACTATGTCGCCAGTTTCGGGGAACTCTTGAGGGTTTGTGCCCACCTCTGAGGCGCAAGGCTGGGTCCGGAAACAAGATTAGAGCTTTTTGATCTCGTCGCGGATCATGTCCTTCATGCGGTCGTTGGGATCTTCGGCGAGTGCGAGGTTCAGGTTTTCGCGACCCGCCTCACGATCACCGAGTTTGACGAGCGCAGTGCCGCGAAAGTAGAGAATCGTGCCGCGGTCGGGGTCTTCCCATTTGTGAGGTGCCGCGTCGAACCGGTCGAGCCAGGTGATGGCATCCTGGAAACGTTCACGCTGGTAATAGAACTGCGCGAGATAGAATGGCGGCGTGCTGTTGTCGGGCATGAGTTCAACTGCCTTCTTGAAGTGCGCTTCCGCTTCATCGAATCGTTCCTCGCGATTCGCCACCGCCGCGCGCGCCAACTCGCCAAAGCCCGGGCTGAGCGATGAGAGATCGTCCAGCATCGACTTCGCTTTCTCCAGGTCGCCGCCGACGATGCCCGGCGCCGTGGCGTAGTAGGCGAATACGGAGTAGACGCTCGGCGCGTGGGTCGGATCCAGCTCGGCTGCCTTCTGCCACGAGGCGAGTGCCGCCTTGGCAACGCCCATCTTGCGGAAGATGCTGACGATGCCGACCTGCGCGATATTGACGATGCCGCGAAGGTACTCTACTTCGACATCCTTCGGGTTCATCTCGAGCAGTTTGTCGATCGCAGCGTCCGCACCCTTGTAGTCGCTGGTCCGAAAGCGCGTGACCGCCAGCGCGAACAGGACGTCCCGGTTTTCCGGTTCGGACTTCGCGGCCGTTTCCAGTAGCGGCAGCGCATCACGGTATTCGCGATCGTGATACGCGGCCATCGCGTCATCCAGCGTCGCCGCCTGTGCGGTGAGACCGGTGACGAGGAGCAGTAGCAAAAAGAAGTTTCGCATCATGAGGACTCTTACGGACGATAGGTGAAACTGGATGGGCCGGGCCGCAGCGCGCGATACGCGATGTCTGCCCAACGGCAAAGATTGGCGCGCGTGTCGCGCGGATCGATGATCTCTTCGATTTCGAAGTACTCGGCCGAGCGAAATGGAGAGCGAACGCGATTCAGGCGTTCCTTGATTTTCGCCAGGTGCCCGTCATAGTCGTCCACCTCGGCGAGTTCCGCCTTGTAAGCGACCTCGACGCCGCCTTCGATGGGGAGCGAACCCCAGTCGCCGGACGGCCAGGCAAAGCGGAAGTGGTGGCTGCCAGGTTTCGTGTTGGCAGCGCCCGCGACGCCAAACGCCTTGCGAACGACCACACTGCAAAAGGGCACCGTGGCCTGGCCCAGCGCAGCGAGGGCAGCAGAGCCGAAGCGGATCGTCGACGCTTCCTCAGACTGTTTGCCGATCAGGAATCCGGGACAATCGACGAGGTGAACAAGCGGCAGGTGGAAGGTTGACGCCAGGTCGCAAAGGCGGATCAGCTTGCGGCAAGAATCTGCGGTCCACGCGCCGCCATAGACCATCGGGTCTTCGGCGAAGAGGGCAACCGGTACGCCATCCAGGCGCGCAAGGCCGGTGATGATCGACTTGCCCCACTTGCGGCCGATTTCGAAGAACGAACCGGCGTCGACAATCGCCTCAATGACCGGACGCATCTTGTAAACCTTGCGCGGATCGTTCGGCACGACGTTTAGCAGCATTTCCTCGCGACGGTCCCTGGAATCGTTTGCGTCGTGTCGTGCCGGGAGTTCGTCCACGCTGCTGGGCAGGTAGGAGAGAAACTGCTTGGCCATGGCGAAGGCTTCTTCTTCAGACGACGCTTCATCGTCGATAGCGCCATTGCGCGTATGGATTCGGCTGGCGCCCAGTTCTTCCTTGCTCACGTCGCCAAGACTTGCCCAATCCACCAGGGCGGGACCCGCGATCATCATCTGCGCCGTGTCCTTGACGATGACTGAATAGTGAGAGGTTGAGACCCGCGCGGCACCGATGCCCGCGACGGAACCGAGCGCCAGCGATACCGACGGCGCAATCCCGAGGTGACCCACAATGGTGTCCCAACCGGCGACGCGGGGTATATAGGTGCGACCGGCCGTTTCGATCGTCTTGACCGAGCCACCGCCGCCCATGCCGTCGACCAGACGGATGTGCGGCAGTCGAAGTTCCGAGGCGAGTCCTTCCGCCTGCATGCGCTTGCCGCCGATGGATGCGTCTGCGGAGCCGCCACGCACGGTGAAGTCGTCGCCGGAAACGATGACCGGACGGCCGTCGATTTCGGCGGTGCCGAAAATGAAATTCGACGGCATGAAGGACTTGAGCTCGCCTTCATCGTCGTAACTTCCCACACCCGCGAGTTTGCCGATCTCGTGGAAGCTGCCTGCATCGACAATGCGGTCCACGCGCTCGCGAATGGTGTATTTGCCGAATTCGTGCTGGCGCGCCACTTTGTCGGCACCGCCCATCTCCTCCGCCATGGCGCTGCGGCGTGACAACTCGTCGATCTGCTTCTCCCAACCCATCTCCGGCTTCCCCTCTTACCTGTCAATTTACCAATCAAAAGACCACGTATTCCGCAGGGGATGATAGCAATTAAGGGCGCCCTGCGGTTCCTGTTATGATGACCCTCGGGTATGATGCCGCCCCGCGAAAACCCCTGCCCCGATCGCACCCATGACACAAGAAACCCCAAAACGACTCTTCGACTATCGTCCTTACTGGGCGGAGTGCTTCGGCGTGGCGCCGTTCCTGCCAACCACGCGCGCGGAAATGGACGCACTGGGCTGGGACAGTTGCGATGTGATCATCGTGACCGGGGATGCTTACGTCGATCACGTGAGCTTCGGGATGGCAGTCATCGGTCGCGTGCTGGAAGCGCAGGGATTTCGGGTCGGCATCATTGCACAGCCGGATTGGCACGACACGGCCGATTTCACGCGCCTCGGGAGGCCGAACCTCTACTTCGGCGTCGCCGCCGGCAACATGGACTCGATGATCAATCGCTATACCGCCGACAAGAAGCTGCGGCACGATGATGCCTACACGCCCGGCAACGTCGGCGGCAAGCGACCTGACCGGGCGGTGATTGTCTACGCGCAACGCTGCCAGGAAGCCTATTCAGACACACCGGTTGTGATCGGCAGCATCGAGGCCAGCCTCCGGCGCATCGCCCACTTTGATTACTGGAGCGAGAAAGTCCGCCGGTCCATCCTGCTGGATTCCAAAGCTGACATGCTGCTTTACGGCAACGCGGAGCGTGCCATCGTCGAGTTGACGCACCGGCTCGCGGCCGGCGAGACCATCGAGACGATTCGTGACATCCGCGGCACTGCCTTCGCACTCGCATCGCTACCCGAGGACCATGCGGTGATCGACGAGACGTCACTGCCTGACGAGCAGGCCGCCTCGGTGACGGACGATACACAGGTGATCCGCCTTCTCGATCCGCACGAACGTGCGCGCGCGAATCACGCGTTCATCAAGCTGCCGTCTTTCGAGCAGGTCGTCGCCGATGCTGATCTTTACGCCCACGCGTCCCGTATCCTGCACCGCGAAACGAACCCCGGCAATGCGCGCCCCCTGGTACAACAGCATGGCAACCGCTACGTGTGGTTGAACCCGCCACCGATTCCACTCACCACCGAAGAGATGGACTGGGTGTTCGAGCGGCCATACCAGCGCGTGCCGCACCCCTCCTATGGCGACGCGCGGATTCCCGCCTACGAGATGATCCGCTTCTCGGTGAACATCATGCGCGGCTGTTTTGGCGGCTGCACCTTTTGCTCCATCACCGAACACGAGGGCCGCATCATCCAGAGCCGGTCCGAGGCCTCGATCCTGCAGGAAATCGAAGAGATCCGCGAAAAAACGCCAGGCTTCACGGGCGTCATCTCGGACCTGGGCGGGCCGACGGCCAACATGTGGCGCCTCGCGTGCAAGAGCAAAGAGATCGAGACAAACTGCCGGCGCCCGTCGTGCGTCTACCCGAACATCTGCAAGAACCTGGATACCGACCAGACGCCCCTCGTTTCGCTCTACCGCAAGGCCGGGGAAATCGAAGGCGTCAAGAAGGTGCTGATCGCGTCCGGGTTGCGCTATGACCTCGCCGTGCGAACACCGGAATATGTGAAGGAACTCGTGACCGAACACGTCGGCGGCTATCTCAAGATCGCACCGGAACATACCGAGAACGGGCCGCTGTCGAAGATGATGAAGCCGGGTATCGGCACTTACGACGAGTTCAAGGCACTGTTCGACAAGTATTCAAAAGAGGCCGGCAAAGAGCAGTACCTGATTCCCTACTTCATCGCGGGGCACCCCGGCACGACTGATGAGGACATGCTGAACCTGGCGCTCTGGCTCAAACGAAACGGCTTCCGGGCGGACCAGGTGCAGAACTTTTATCCGTCACCCATGGCGACTGCGACCGCGATGTACCACACCGGCAAGAACCCGCTGCGGCGCGTCGGGCGGCACAGCGAATCCGTCAGCATACCGAAAGGCGCAAAACGAAGGCGGTTGCACAAGGCGTTCCTGCGCTATCACGACCCCGACAACTGGCCAGAACTGCGCAAGGCGTTGCAGGACATGGGGCGAAGCGATCTCATCGGCAACGGCAAGATGCACCTCGTGCCGAAGACACAGTTTTCCGGCCGGCCGGCGAAAGGGCGTCCATTCAGGACCCAGCACACCGGCTTGCCGACCAACCCGAAGCTGCCCGGGAGGCGCAAGAAGCGCTAACGCCAGAGCCTCATCAAGCCTTCCTGCATACAACTCGCCATCAACGTGCCGTCCGCCGCATAGATGCTGCCTCGCGTGAACCCGCGCGAGTGTGACGAGGCCGGACTGTCGACTGAGTAAAGCAACCAGTCGTCGACCCGTATCGGGCGATGGAACCACAACGCATGATCGAGGCTCGCCATCTGCATTCTCTCGCGCTTGAACGAACCCCGGTGCGGCAGGCGCGCCGTGCCAAGCAATGTGGAATCCGACTCATAGGCAAGCAGTGCCGTATGCAAAACCGGGTCATCGGGGACGGTACCGTTCGCCCGGAGCCAGGTATCCTGCATCGCCGGTTGCGGGCGCTCTTCCAGCAGCCGCTTGTGATCCTCGCGAAAACTGATGAACGGCGAGCCGAGCAGTTCCTTCGGGATGTCTGACATGTTGGGCGGCGTGAGCGGTTTCATCGGCAGGGCATGCTCCAATCCTTGCTCGACCACCTGGAACGACGCATCCATGTTGAAAATCGCCTGCCCGTTCTGGATCACCACGATGCGCCGGGTCGCAAAGGACTTGCCGTCACGGATACGCTCGACATCGAAGATCGCGGGCGTCTTCGGGTCGCCTGGCCGCAGGAAATAGGCGTGCAAGGAATGGATCGGACGATCCTGCTCGACGGTCCTGGC
>JAGRIN010000157.1 GCA_020443245.1 Pseudomonadales bacterium | reverse complement strand
TGTGACTGGACCCGGCGCCGCCGGGCGGAACTGCAATCGATGCACAAACTGCTTGCGGCCGGCGCCGAACTACCCGACGACAAGTGGGCCACGCGACCCGGCGAACTGGTGGACGACGAGTTCGATGACGACACGTTGTACGACTAGCTTTCGAGCGCGAGGAAGTCACGCGTAAGTTGCGCAACCTTCTCAACGTAAGCCGGTTCAAGATGAATGTGGTGCGTACCGGCCATTCGCTCGATTCGCAGGTTCGGATGATGTTCCGCTGCAAGGCCGATCTCGCCCTGGTACCACTTGTCACCTTGCTCCGCGACGATCAGCAGCGCAGGACTGGTGCTGTCTTTCAGCAGCAGGTTGATCTGGTCACGTCCGTGCCGTAACGGCGTGGGATAGCGAATGCGGGGGTCTGTCCGCCACGTGATCCCGCCTTCGACTTCCTTGTGGCCGCGGGAGACCAGTTCTATCGCCGCTTCCATTGACTGGTCGGTCGCCTCGACGACACGGCGCGCCATCGACTCGACGTCGGGAAATATCTTCGCCTGGTGATGCGGCTTCAGGATCTTCTCGATCGCGAGCCGGGTTTGTTCGATACGCGATTCCGGTGACGCGCCTCCCGTCGCGAGGAATCCATCGACGTGGACTGACGCACGGACGCGGTCGGGAAACATTGCCGCGAGCTCCGAGGCAATCGATGCACCCATCGAGTGTCCAATCAACGTGAAGTGGTGCCAGTTCAGTTCGTTCGCGACCGCGAGGACTTCCTGGATGTCGTAGATGGGATGGTAGTGGACACCTTCCGGGCGATGGTCCGAGAGTCCGTGGCCGGCAAAGTCCAGCGCAATGAGATTGAGTTCAGGAAGCAGCGGCGCCAGCCGGTTAAAGGTATTGGCATTGTCGAGCCAACCGTGCAGGCCGATAGTCGGGATGCCTTCGGGGTTGCCCCACTGCCTCGCGTGGATGCGCAGGCCGAGTACTTCAAAGCACAGCTCACGTCCTTTCTCGAACGTCGAGGTCATAATCGTATTCCCTGGGTTTTGTCGCTGGAGATGGCCACGGCTCGCGCCGTGACGTGCCGCAAATCAACGGCGGGCGTATTGTACCGTCTCATCATGCATTTGTGACGACTTGTCACTGCTTGTCGTCGGCAAACCAAACGTCCACTATCTCCTGACCCACATCATTTCGAAGACCATCCATGCGATTCTGTTGCTTTCTTGCTTTGCTTCTCCCCGCTGTCGCCTTCGCATCACCCGAGGATGACGTCGGCCGCGTGCTGGACACCTTCCACCAGGCCGCGGCGAACTCGGACTATGACAAGTATTTCAACCAGTTTGCCTCCGACGGCGTTTTTCTTGGCACCGACGCATCCGAGCGCTGGGACGTCGAGGCGTTCAAGCGCTACGCGAAGCCCGCGTTCGACGCCGGGCGGGGTTGGCGATACAAGCCTCGCGAGCGGCACGTAACCATCAGCGAGGACGGGCGTTACGCATGGTTCGATGAGGTCTTGGTCAACTCATCCCTCGGGCTCTGCCGCGGCGATGGCGTGCTCGAACAACAGCAAGGCGAATGGAAAATCCGGGCATACAACCTGACGATGCTCGTACCCAACGAGATCGCACTCGACGTCGGGCGCCAAACCATGAAGGTCGATGGGCTTGCAGCGGAACCAAACGATATGGCGAACGAGTGAAAGACAGCGAGTTCAACGACCAACTGCTCGGATACCTGCGATTGGTTACCGGCAAGCCACGCATCGGCTATGCTGACCGTCCGAGCCGGCTGGAAGGCGGATACGACACGGACGTCTTCCGGTTCGCCGTGCACGGCCTACCGCCGCTCGTGCTGAGGATGTATCGAACAGAAAATGATGCATCGCGCGCGATAGCGGAAGGCACAGTACAAAATGTCCTCGCCACGCAAGGATATCCTACGCCGCGGGTTCATCATATGTGTACTGACCCAAACGTGCTGGGACGCCCGTTTATCATCATGGATTATATTGAGGGCCGATCGCTGCTCGAAGCAGGAGAACCACTCGCTTCACGATTGATGGGTGAGGTCCACGCGGAACTACACGACATTGACACAGCGCCAATCATTCGGGCACTCGGGGACCAGGGCATGCTAGCCGAGCGCACGCTCGCTGGAAGACTGGAGGCAATGGCCGCGCATCGCGCGAGATTTCCAGCCATCGCTCCCGCGATTGACTGGCTCATCGAATCAAGACCAGATGAGTCGACGCTCAGCATCTGTCACGGCGACTTCCACAAACTGAACGTGCTGGCAAAAGACGACTCGGTGGCGGCTGTGATCGACTGGTCAGGTGCGACGGTTCAGGAAGCAGCTTTCGACGTTGCGTCAACGGACATCTCATTCTCTATCGTCGCAAGACATTTGATGGACACGGGCGACTTTGACGTCGTCGACCTTGATGAAGTGCTATACGATTACCATTCGGCGTATGAGGCAAGACGAACGCTCGATCGCAGTCACTTCGATTACTACCGCGTCCAACGCGCCACGATGATACTGGTGATCACCTCGCTTGGTTTCGGCGGCTTCCGACTCCGCACGCTCCTCGACGACCTCGCGAGCCTCATTAACGAAATATCGGGATGCAACGTCACCGCGGATGACACTGGCGTGATCTGATTCTGGTTCCAACGACTCCGGCGAGGAGTAGTGTCGCTGACTTCTACCCACGCCGATTCGCATCAAACATGATCCAAATACGTTCTACACAGAGGGCGCCAACTCTGCCAACGAAAGCATCCAGGTCGCCCCTTGCATGTACACAACCGATCGGTTCAATGGCGAGAGATCGGATTCCACGTTCGTGACACCACGCAGCGAGTTCTGCCAGCGCGGCATCGACCCACGCCGGGTCGTGACTCGGTTCGCGCGCCAGGTCATGCACAATGGCGTAACCGCGATTGCCCTTCACGACCAGCGAACCGACGCTCTGCGGTTCAAAATCCATCATCTCGTAGACCAGTGACGAGGTCTCCTCGCGCGTCTCGCGAACAACGTTGCCGGCCGAGAGAACGAGGTACGTATCTTCCTCGAACACCGCAAATTCCACCGGGAACGGCGCGTTGCTGTGACGCGCGATCACGATCTCCGGGTTGCTCATAGCGGGGGTCCTGCGGTGTCTCGATTCACGTCAGAGATGGCGTCCATACATTTTGTTGATAGTGCGACGTCCGGCTCGTGAACCAGCGTATTATCCGCCAAACGGCTATCTCTTTGGACAGGAACTGAAAACACATGATCAAGACTCGATTGACGGAAATGTTCGGCGTTCAACATCCCATCGTGATGGGTGGCATGACCGGCGTCGGTTATCCCGACCTTGTTGCCGCGGTCGCGAATGCCGGGGCACTGGGATTCCTCACGGCACATATGTTCGACTCCGCTGAAGCACTCGCCGAAGCCATTGGACGCGTCCGTGACCAGACCGACAAGCCGTTCGGCGTCAACATGACGATCCTGCCTTCCATCAACCCGATTCCGTACGATGAGTACCGCCGCGCCATTTGCGAAACCGGCGTCAAGATCGTTGAAACCGCCGGTCGTTCTCCCGAGCCCCACCTGCCCGACTTCAAGGCGGCTGGCGTCAAGGTCATCCACAAGTGCACGTCAGTCCGTCACGCCGTGACGGCAGAACGCCTCGGCGTGGACGTGATCAGCATCGACGGCTTCGAGTGCGCGGGCCACCCCGGCGAGGACGACGTGACAATCATGGTACTGCTGCCCGCTACCGTCGACGCGGTGAAGATTCCGGTCATCGCCTCCGGCGGCATGGCGGACGGCCGCAGCCTCATCGCTGCGCTCTCGCTCGGCGCTGACGGCGTCAACATGGGCACCCGATTCCTGGCCACGCAGGAAGCCGCGATTCATGAAAACGTCAAGCGCCAGATCGTCGAGAACTCCGAGCGTGACACCGTCCTGATCAACCGGACACTGCGTAATACGTCGCGCGTGGCACGCAACGCCATCTCCGAGCAGGTTGCCGACATCCAGCGTGATGCGACCAAGACGTTCGACGATGTGAAGGAACTGGTTGCAGGTGCCCGTGGCCGCGCCAACGTATTGCAGGGCGGTGACATCGATGGAGGCATCTGGACAGTCGGCCAGAGCCAGGGGCTCATTCACGATATCCCGACCTGCAAGGAACTGGTTGCGAACATCGCCGCGCAGGCAGAATCGGTCATGTCGGATCGGCTTGCGAAGATCTTCACTCTGGCATAGGCGCTATCGGCACGGCGGGCGCAGTCTCCGGCACCGGCGTCTCGGTTGGCGGCGGACTGCGCCGAACGACGACCTCGACCCGACGATTCTGCGCACGCCCCTCCGGTGTTTCGTTAGTGGCGCGGGGACGTGTGTCGGCATAGCCCACAACCATGAAGCGACGCGCCTCGAGGGTCTTGTCCTGCAAGAGCGCGTGAGCGAGTGCGAGCGCGCGTTCGGTCGACAGGGCCCAGTTCGACAGGAACCGCGCGTTGTGGATCGGTACGTTGTCGGTATGACCTTCGACCGCGATTTCGCCGTCGATTCGGCGCAGAGCCGTCTGGATGACTGGAATCGTGGGCAAAAAGTCCCGCGAGAGGTGCGCCGACGCTGTCGGGAACGAGCCCCTCTCACGAATGCGGACCGTGATCGAATCCATGTCATGCTCGATCTCGATCTTGCCTTCTTCAATCTGTTTTTGCAGCTCGGCCTTGAGGTAAGCGACTGCCTCTGCGGTCTCGCGTCGCCGCGTCTCTTCCATCATGCGACTCGCGACTTCCGAGGGCAGCAATATTCGTGCGCCCTGCCCGTCTTTGCCTGCCGCACCGGACGGCGTGCCGAGTTGGGCCTGGAGGCTGGTGGTCTGCTGGCGAACCGTTTCCGCCTTGGTCGGCGCGGGTCGACCAGGGCTGAATTCCTTGGCGACCACGCTGGTCCCTTTGGGAATTTCCTTGATCTTGATCTCTTTCTGGATACCGAACGCGTGCGCCATTGACCCCGCGATCTGCTTGTACTTGGCCACGTCCATCTCGGAGAACGAGAACAGCAGGACGAAGAAGCACATGAGCAGCGACATCAAGTCCGCATAGGTGGTCATCCAGTCGCCTGAACCGGTGGCTTCTTCCTCGTCATCGAACTGGATCATGGCGGGCTCAGGCGACTGACTTCAGTTTGGGCTTCTCATCCTCTTCGCCTTTTTCCCGGTCGCGCTCTTTGGGGGCAAGGTAGATCTTCAGCATCGATTCCAGCACACGGGGATTCTCACCGCCGGCGATCCCGAGGACACCGTCGATGCAGATCGCGTTCAGCTTGGCTTCTTCGGTCTTACGCAGTGCGAGCTTGTCGGCAATCGGCAGCGCAACGACGTTTGCCAGCACGGCGCCGTAAAGGGTCGTCAGCAGTGCGACCGCCATGGCTGGACCAATCTGTTTGGGGTCGTCCATCGACGACAGCATCTGCACAAGGCCAATCAGCGTGCCGATCATGCCCATCGCGGGTGCCACTTCGCCGAGCGCGGAGAACACCTTCGCACCCCAGCGGTGGCGTTCAGCAGTTTCGCGCAGGTCGCGTTCGAGCGTCGTCTTGATGGCATCGGGCTCGGCTCCGTCCACGAGCAGGTTGATGCCGCGCTGCAGGAACTCGCTTTCGACCTCGATATTCTCCAGAGCGAGGAGCCCTTCCCGGCGTGCGACGGTGCCGATCTCCATGATCTGGGCAATCAGCTCGTCCGGTGTTCCCAGCTTGTTGATGAACGCGCGCTTGGCGACCACGACAGCGCGGAGCGCCTGCGCCATATTGAACTTGATCAGGACAATCAGGAGCGTGCCACAGAGCACGATCAGTACAGAGGGGACGTTGACAAAGATATCGCTGGAACCACCGGCAACCACCGCCCAGATGAGCACAGCAATTGCGCCAAACATACCCAGAAGTGTTGCCAGATCCACCTGTAAGTGCCCGCCGATTGCGTACGAAATTCGAGAACTGCGCGAAGATTCGTCGTCCGGTTCATTTATCGGCACGCGAGTGAGATTCTTGATCAGCAGGGGCCAGACGGTATCCCGGCTCGTCGCAAGGTGCCCGTAACAAGCTGCGTCCACCTGGGTCTTCAGCTAATATTCCTTGACAGATATATTTCTATAGCGGAATATATCGACCCATGGACGCTTTTACCGCACTCGTTGAACCGAACCGTCGGCTGTTGCTCGATGCCATCCGGGTCAGGCCTTCTACAGTCAACATGCTTGTCGAGACAGCTGGGCTGAGTCAGCCCGCTGTCTCCAAGCACCTGAAAGTATTGAGGCAAGCAAAGCTGGTCACCGTCAGGCCTGACGGACAAAAGCGATGGTACTGTCTCAACCCTGCGCCGCTCCAGGAACTCGAGACCTATCTCGAACCCTACCGACAGTTTCTCAATGATCGTTTGGATGGCCTCGAGCGATATCTCGACCAGATGCAGGCCCCTTAAACATGAAAGAGAAGAAGCAGGTCCCACAAGAAAGCCTGGGTGTGTATGGCCAAGACCGCGATGGTAACCCGACGATCACGTACACCAGAATCCTGAAACATCCGGTCGACAAGGTCTGGCAGGCGATTACTGACCCTCGCCACCGGGCCGCATGGTTCCCGGAGCTCACCCTTGAACCCCGGGTCGGCGCACAGGCGGTGGTCGATTTCAGTCACGGTGAATGCCCGCCGTCCGAAGACAACCCCGCCGATGTCGCCGTCTGCACAGTCACCGTGTTCGACCCGCCTCACCGGCTGGAGTACAGCGGCCCTGACGAGCATCACCGCTTCGAACTGACGCCCGCCGGCGATGGCTGCAAGCTCGTCTTCCGGTCGACACTACCTGGCATCGATGTCTTCGACGATGAAACCGGCACTATCCATTCCCGCTACAGCGTCGCGTGCGGCTGGCACGACAAGCTGGACATGATGGGTTGGTCGCTCGATGGCTCCCCGTTCGAGGAGGAAGGCTATGCGGGGCCGCGGAAAAGGAGGCTCTACATGGCCTACCTGAAGCAGGAAAAATAATCCGGCTACGCCTGTGGCGGCTGGCTCCACTTCTGCGGGTTGACGAGGTACCGGTCCAGGAAGAGTCCGGCCTCGTCGATCGTTGGTGTCACCCACTCAGGCCAACGTACCCACCCGTGTGGTTGGCCGGAATACAGGTGCAGGTCGGCGCGCGCACCCGCCTCGGTGAGTGCCCTGTACATGTTGAGACTGGC
>JAGRIN010000156.1 GCA_020443245.1 Pseudomonadales bacterium | reverse complement strand
CCATCATGGAACGGCTCCATGCCGAGAACCCCAAAGGGGGACTCGTGATCCAGGCGGACAGCCAGGCCAAGGTCGACAAAGTGCTTGCAATCATGGATGCCGCGCGCAACATCGGTATCACCCAGGTTGCAATCGCCTCCGAGAAACCCTAGGAGGGGCCCATGGTTATACGGTTTGGATTGGCAACGCACGTGGACCTGGTTGTGACCCTCGCGTTGTTCTACCTCATGCAGTACCTGATCGCAGGCGGCAAGAACGCCCTGACAGATCAAAACGTCGGCAGTCTGGTGGACTTCGTCCGCGTCAAGCAGGACCAGGAGGTCCAGACGAAAGAGCGCAAGGCCAAAAAGCCGCCGCCCCCCGACGAACCGCCGCCTGATATCCCCCCGCAGAACTTCAACGTTGCGGTCGACAATACCGGCTACACGATGCAGAACGTCGATGTGTCTGCCAACGTCAATATCTCCGGCAGCGGGTTCGGGATGAGCGACGGCGAGTACTTGCCGATCGTCAAAGTGCAGCCTGTCTACCCACGTCGCGCCCTGTCACGGGGAATGTCTGGCTGGGTGATCGTGGAATTCACCGTGACCGAGCAGGGTACGGTACGTGACCCGGTGGTCGTGGACAACTGTGCGTGGATCAAGGGTCCGCGTACAGAAGGTGACTGTTCCGACAATCCGAACAGCATCTTCGATACGGCGGCAATCCGTGCTGCAGAGAAGTTCAAGTACAAGCCCAAGGTCATCGACGGCAAGCCCGTGCAAACTGCGGGTGTGCAGAACAAGATCACGTTCGAACTGGTTGACGAGTAGCAGGAGGCGCATATGAAGAAGCAACTCATACTCGTTGCGATCGTTTGGGCAATGCCTTTGCTGGTCGGTAATCTGGCCCCGATCTCGGCAGGCGTCGCCTTCGCAGAAGAGAAAGAGACTCGCAAGGTACCGGCCATGCGCGAGCGGACGTACAAGACATTGTCTGAAGCGCAGGTGTTGATCGACCCGAAATCTGTCCAGGTGGAAGAAGGCGAGGAACCACCGGATGTGAAGCCCGATCCCAAGGGCGCAATCGACATGTTGCTCAAGCTGCTGGATCGTCGCGGCATGAACAGTTATGAGATTGCACAGACCTGGAACACCCTGGCATTCGCCTACTACACGATCGATGACATCCCTAACACGATCAAGTCGTACGAGAACGTGTTGAAGGAGACCATCACCGAAGCACTGGAACTCTCGTCCTTGCGGGCGCTTTTCCAGTTGTACTACTCGCAGGAGAATTACAAGAAGGCCCTCGAGTACATCGACAAGTGGCAGGCGCTGAAAGAGATACCTGACACCGATGTGACCTATATCAAGGCGACGGTGTACTACCAACTCGGCGATTACAAGAAGGCGCTCGAGACCGCTCTCCAGGTCGAGCAGATCGCGAAGTCCCAGGACAAGCAGATGAAGGAGCAGTGGTGGTACCTTCAGGTCGTTCTTTATAACGAGACGAAGAACTACCCCAAGGTCATCGATGTCCTCGAGCAGCTCATCAAGCATTACCCGAAGAAGCAGTACTGGATGCACCTCGCCGGCATGTACAGCGAGACTGACCAGGATGACAAGGCGTTGTCAGCCTACTACGCGGCCTATACCCAGGGAATGTTCACCAAGGAAACCGAGATCGTGATGCTGGCACAGCGCCTGCTGAACGCCGAGGTGCCTTACGAAGCTGCCCAGATCCTGGAGAAAGGCTTCAAGGACGGCATCGTCGAAGAGAACGAGAAGAACATCAAACTGCTCGCGACCGCCTATACGATGGCACAGGACATGGGCAAGGCGATTGACGCGTGGCGTGACGCCACCAAGTATGCCGACAACGGCGAACTCTATTACCGTCTCGCGCAGGCGCTGTCCCAGCAGGACCGTCACAAGGAAGCGGTGGTGGCATACCAGAGCGCCCTCGACAAAGGCGGTCTCGGCAAGGATGTGCCCGACGTCAACTTCTGGATGGGTATCTCCCTGATGCAGCTCGAACGTTGGGACGAAGCGACCAAAGCCTTCAGGGAAGCCGCGAAGGACAAGGACAAGGCGAAGAATGCTCGTCAGTACATCCAGTACATCGCCAGCGAGAAGAAGCGCCAGGAAGAACTCAAGAAGATGATCGAGGCCACAGGCCCCGAGACCACCAAGAAAGTGCCCCAGGGCTGATCTGCCCTGGGCCGCACGGCCTCAGTTTTCCTTATCGCGTTTGTCCGGTCGATTCCTGATCGACCGGGCAAATTTCCTTCTGTCCTGTTTCATTGATGCCTGCAGGCTGGTATCGGTCTTGGCCGCGAAGTGCGAGAGTTCGCGCTGGAACTTGCGAAAGCTGTCCAGGCGCGACGCTTCGAGCCGTCCTTCGGCAATCGCCTTCTGAACGGCGCAGCCGGGCTCGGACTCGTGCGTGCAGTCGGTGAACTTGCACAGCAGTGCCATATCCTCGACATCGTCGAATCCGGCGCTGACGCTGGTATCGTCACTCCAGAGCTGGATCTCGCGCATCCCGGGCGTGTCGATCAGCATGCCACCACCGGGTACCATGCAAAGTTCGCGGAAGGTGGTGGTGTGACGCCCCTTGCTGTCGCCTTCGCGTACTTCTCCTGTCTTGAACTTTTCTGTGCCGAGTATTGCGTTCACCAGCGTCGACTTGCCGACTCCGGAGGAGCCGAGCAGGGCGATGGTCTTGCCTGGCCCGAGGTACTTGCGCACCGCATCCATCCCTTCGTCTTCTATTGCACTGACGACGTGGACCGGCGCGCCCAGGCGCACCGGCTCAAGTTGCGCGACCATGGCGTCGGCGTCCGTAGCGAGATCCGCTTTCGTCAGGACGATGACCGGGGACGCGCCGCTGTTCCAGGCAAGTACGAGGTAGCGCTCGATACGGTTGACGTTGAAGTTGTTGTCGAGTCCCGTGACGAGGAATACATGATCGACGTTGGCCGCAACGATCTGTTCCTCGAAACGGGAACCTGCCTCCTTGCGCGAAAACTTGCTGAACCGGTCGAGCGTCCGCTCGATCACGACGTTGCCGGTGTCGTCACCTTCGATTTCGGCATACAGCACGAAATCGCCGACGACGGGTAGCAGGTGTTTCGCATCCTCGCGTGCGCGGCCTCGCAAGACGCCCATGCGAGGGCCCTGTGGGGTGAGCAGGTGATAGCGCGAGAGGTCCTGTCGGATGACCCTGGCCGGATGAAGGTCGGGCCTGTCAGGGTCGAGTTGGCTCACGAAGAAATCGCGCCAGCCGAGTTGTTCCAGGTCAGGTATTGTGTCGTTCACGTGAATGTTCCTGTCAGGTGGTCGAAGGTCAATCGGACCTGGCGCCACTCACGCGAATCGTCGATCTCAGGCGAGCGAATTCCGGGCGAGGACGCCAGACGCATCAGATACAACTTTCATAAGACGCCCTCCCGGTTAAGTTGGCTTGATTTGCGAGCACGATACTGGCATTCCCGGCGCAAGACAAGTCTCGCTATCGACGCCACCAGCCTACGGCAGTCCGTACGAGTGGCACGAGGAGTACGATCCCGATGATTGCCACGAGGCAAAGCGTCACCGGCCTTGCCCAGAGAAATGACCAACTGCCGTCAGAGAGGGTCATGGCCCGACGCAGGTTGTCCTCGAGCATCCCGCCGAGTATGAAGCCCAGCAACAAGGGCGCCATCGGGAATGCGAGAATGCGCAGGCCCACCGCCACTGCCGCGACGACCACCATCAATTTCAGGTCGAAAGTGTTGAAAGAAACAAGGTAGACGCCCATCAGCGAGAAGAACATGATCATCGGCACGAGGTATTGTCGAGGCACCGACAACAGCCGTGCGATATACGGGATAAGCGGCAGGTTCAGGACCAGCAGGAACAGGTTGCCGAAGTACATCGAAACGATCACCGACCAGAAGATCGCCGGTTCGTCGATAAAAAGGCGAGGCCCGGGCTGTATGCCATAGGCGACCAACGCGCCGAGCAGCACGGCGGTCGTCCCGGAACCCGGAATGCCGAGGGTGAGCAGGGGAACGAACGAGCCGGTGCAGGCGGCATTGTTTGCGGTCTCCGGCGCCGCAAGGCCCTTCAGGCTACCTTTGCCGAACTGCGCCTTGTCAGCGGGAGAGGCCAGGCTTCGTTCCATGCCGTAGGCAAGAAAAGAAGCGATGGTCGCACCGGCGCCGGGCAGGACGCCGGTCAGGAAGCCCAGTATCGAAGATCGTCCCACCGTCGGTGCCATGGCTTTGACCTCGGCACGAGAGAGCGCAAGCGATGAGCCGGTGAGTTCGATCGGTTTGGTCTGCCGGCTCCGGTCCAGGACCATCATGATGGCTTCTGCCAGTGCGAAGGTTCCCATCGCCAGCAGGAGAAAACTGATGCCGTCTATGAGGTCCATACGCCCGAAAGTGAAGCGCTGGACGCCGGCGGACAAGTCGGTACCGACGGTTGAGAGCATCAGTCCGAAACAGGTCATCGCCAGGGCACGCAGGTACTCACCCTGGCCCGAAAATGCCGATACCAGTGAGAGTCCCAACACCATCAGCAGGAAATAATCTGCTGACTGGAAGCCGAGCGAGAGATCGGCGAGGAAGGGCGCCAGCAAAACCAGGAAGATGGCGGCGAGCGTGCCGCCTGTAAATGAAGCGTAGGCGGCAATCGCAAGGGCCTTGCCGGGCGCACCGTCCCGCGCCATGGGGTAGCCGTCGAAAGCGGTTGCCACCGTTCCTGCGACCCCCGGCGCGTTGATCAGGATCGACGATGTCGAACCACCGAACACGGCACCGTAGTACACACCTGCCAGCAGGATCATGCCACTGGCGGGATCGAAGCCATAGGTAACCGGGATCATGAGCGCGATCGCCGTGATAGGCCCGAGCCCCGGGATCATTCCGATGACGGTGCCGATGGCGCATCCGGCAAAGACGAGGACGATGTTGGTGAGCGTGAATACGGTTTGCAGGCCGATGAGGAGTCCGTCGATCATGCCTGGCCCGCCAGGAAGTCCAGGATCAGGGCGCCGGGAGACAGCGAAATACCGAGCAGGTACATGAGTCCCCAGAACCCGAACGTAACCGGTATCGAGACCAGCAGCATCCGCGTCGGACGCCGTTCACCCAGCACGATGAAGGCGGCCACGAGAAACAGGACGGTGGCGATGGCGTAACCCAGGTAGTCGAACACGGCGCCGTAAAGGGCCATGAGTGCGAGCAAGAGCAGGGCGGGCTTCCAGTTGAGGTCTTTGAGAAAGGCCCAGTCGGTCCTGGTCGACGGCGTCACAATCAGCAGGATCGAGATGACGATGCCGGCTACCGCGATCATTTGCGGCATGGAACGGGCGTTGAATGGCTCCTGCTGAGAGAAGAAGTCGAGCTGGATTTCGCCCGCGTAGTAACCGTATCCCAGGCAGAGGACCAGGAACAGGACACCACCGATACGCGAGCCGGTCACGGGCGGAGAAAGCCCAGTTGCCGCATCAGGGTCCCGATCTCAGATTCCTGGTGTTCGAGAAACTGGTAGAAGTCCTTGCCCTCGTGATGCAGGACGGTCCAGCCATTGCGTGCCCGTATCGTCTCGAATTCGGGTGTCGCCAGCACAGCCGTGATCGTTTCACGCATGGCGGCGTAGCGCGACTGGGCGAGGCCCGGTGCGGCGAAGAAACCACGCCAGTTGGCAAACTCAAGTGGATGGCCTTGCTCGGCCAGTGTCGGGACGTCAGGTATCTCCGGCAGTCGCTCGTTCGCTGTGACAGCGATGATACGGACCTGGCCCGATCGCATCATATCGATGGTTTCGGAAAGCCCGGTGGACAATACCTGCGTTTCGCCGGTGAGCAGGCCGGCCATGGCCTTGCCGCCCCCGTCGTAGGGAATGTAGATCACCTTGAATGGGTCGCCGCCCGACATCTCGATGGCGCGTGCGAAGATGATGTGGTCTGTACTGCCGCGAACACTGCCCCCGGCGACCTTTACGGAACGCGGATTCTTATTGAACGCATCGATAACATCGGACCATGACTTGATCGGAGACGTGTCCTTCACCACAAAGCAACTGTAGTCGGCGATCACCGAGGCGATCGGCTCGAGATCGCGAAAGCTCTGCGGAAAAATCTTCTGCAGTGAGCGAACCACCATCGGGGTGGAATTCACCATCAGGGTGTAGGGCTGGCGGTCGGCCGTCTCGATCAGCTTGGCAATCGCGCGTCCACCGCCGCCGCCAGACAGGTTTTCGTAGCTCACGTTTTTCACGAGCCCGGATTTGGTCATGGCTTCGCCGACACCGCGCGCCGTTCCGTCCCATCCACCACCCGGACCGGCTGGAATGAGGAAGTGAACTTCCGGCAGGATGTCGGCGCCTGCAGGGAGCGCAATGGAAACCCACGCCAGCAGGACGACCCGAAGTAACCTGCGCATCAGCTTATTTGTTCAGGAAGTTGAGTGGCAGTCCGGGTGTCTCCCACGGCATCGAAACGAGGCGTCCGGTGCCCGAGCGCGTGATGTATGCCGTGCCCAGACCGTCTCCGCCGAAGCAGATGTTCGTCGTCAGCAGATCGGGCATCGGCACCAGCTTCGCGTTCGCGCCGTCAGGAGAGTGGACGGTGATGCCCCCGGTAATCAACGTCGCGACGCAGACATTGCCCGCCGCATCCACCGCGAGCGAGTCGAACATGTGGAAGTCCGGAATCTGTGCGAGCATGCGGCGCCCTTCACCGAGATTGCCGGGTGACACGATGTCGAAAGCCCAGAGTCGGCCCGTCGGGGTTTCCGCGACATAGAGCACATCCTCGTTTGGCGACAGTCCAATACCGTTAGGCGCCTCGAGCGGAAATACCTTCTCTTCGATGGACGATCCGTCCGGCTTTGCGTAGTACACACCGGTGCGATCTTTTTCCCGGGGTCGGTTCTTGCCGTGATCGGTAAACCAGAAGCCACCTGTCTCATCGAAGACGATATCATTCGGGCCGCGCAGCGGATGCCCGTCACATTCGGTGTAGAGCACTTCGACCTTGCCGGTATCGAGATCGACGCGCTCGATTCGTCCGCCTGAGTAGTTCGCAGGCTGATCGCCCGGCAGGAGCAATCCACCGCGGTCGTGCCACTCGAAGCCCCCGTTGTTGCAGATATAGCACTTTCCGTCAGGACCGATCGCGGCACCGTTCGGGCCACCGCCGGTCTCGGCGATCACCTCGATCTTGCCGTCGGGATGGACTCGCGACAGCGTGCCGCGCTTGATTTCGACGAGGATGAC
>JAGRIN010000155.1 GCA_020443245.1 Pseudomonadales bacterium | reverse complement strand
TGACGCGCCAGCGTTTCGCTGTGCTTGCTTGCGAACGACCACGCGCGCAGCGTCTTGAACGCTTCATCGGCGCCGCTGAAGTCCGGACAGTCCAGGGCGACTTCGCAGCCGATGCGCTCCAGCACCTTGGCCGCGTCCGCGATCACGCCGCGCACTTCAGGGGCGACAGGGAGCTGGCCGCCAAAATCGGGACTGAACGCGACGCGCGTGCCACGAAAATCCCGAGCGAGTTCACCGAGGAATCCATCACCGGACTCCTCGATCGAAATAGGTGACCTGGGATCTGGCCCGGACATCGCGGCGAGAAGCAGCGCGCAGTCGGTCACGGTCCGTGCCATGGGCCCGAGCACCCCGAGAGGAGACCACCCCATCGGCGTCGGCCATACCGGCACGCGACCGGGAGAGGGCCGCATACCGACGACGTTGTTGAAATTGCCTGGATTGCGAAGGGAACCGCCCATGTCGGAACCGTCCGCGATCGGCAGCAGTCTCGCCGCCAGCGCCGCGCCCGCGCCGCCGGAGCTGCCGCCCGCAGAACGCGTGGTGTCCCAGGGATTGGCGGTGGCGCCGAAGACATCATTGAACGTGTGCGATCCGGCACCCCATTCGGGCGTATTGGTTTTGCCTAATGTGACGGCGCCCGCCCGCCGCAGCCGGGTGACCAGCAGCGCGTCCTCCGCCGGTACGTCATCGGCATGGAGCCTGGAGCCGTGTGTCGTTCGAATGCCGGCGGTCGGCAACAAATCCTTGTGGGCGATGGGCAAGCCGGCAAGCGGCCCGACTGACTCGCCGCGCGCGAGCCTGGCGTCGATCTCCCTGGCCTGCGCCCTCGCGATATCCGGTACGAGGGTGACGATCGCGTTGATCGATGGGTTGACGCGGTCGATGTGTTCGAGATGTGCGTCGAGCAGTTCGACCGCCGAGATCTCCCGGCGTGTGATGAGACCTTTCAACCTGCTTGCGGTCATATGACAAAGGTTCGTGTCGGCCATCAGGTACTCCAGGCAAAGTCGGCATTATCGGCCATATTTGCTGCACGTTGGTCTTTTTCGCCAAACCAGTGGTGCTCGGGTATTGTGAATAATAATAAAATCAGTGACTTATGGGCTGGCACGAAACGTGAATACAGCTTGGTCCAAATATACGAATAACCAGAGGGAAGGCCTCGCCTCGCCACGATGGGCATGACAGGCAGCATAATCGAGCTCTTCACGCGACACCGCGTGGCGGCCAATCTCGCGATGATCATGATGGTACTGGTCGGGCTATGGGCCGCGGACCGTATCAACACGCAACTCGATCCCACCGTCGACTGGCCGGTGGTGTTCGTCAACGTGAACTGGCAGGGCGCGTCGGCGGAAGATATTGAGCAGCTCGTGATCGTGCCGATCGAGCAGAAGCTGAACAACTTGCCACACATGCAGGAAATGCACTCGACGAGTTATACCGGCGGGGGTTATGTCCGGGTGCAGTTTTCCTTCGACGCGGACATGACGGTCGCGACCGATACGGTCAAGGAACGCATCGCGCAGATACGGAACTTCCCCTCTGGCATGGAGCCGATCCGGGTCCAGCGCGCAACGGACTACGAGGATATTGCCGTCGTACTCGTGACAGGCGACGGCAAGCTGTCTGAACTCGTTCCCATCGTTCGCCAGATGGAACGCCAGCTGCTCGCCCGGGGAATCGACCGTATCGACTTCGATGGTTTGCCGCAGGAAGAGATTGCGATCCAGGTAGCCAGTTCGAAGCTGATGGAACTCGGCACCAGCCTCGATCGTGTTGCATCCGAAGTACGAAGTCGCAGCGCCAACACACCGGCCGGATCCGTCGGGTTGGGCCAGGGCGCGAGGCAATTGCGCAGTATGGACCAGCAACGTGATGCGGCAGGCTTCGAGCAGATCGAGGTCGCTGTCGGTGACGGCGGGCTGACTCGTCTTGGAGACATCGCAAAGATCGAGCGTCGACCGAAGGCCGGGGAACCGCGCCTCACGCGTGACGGAAAACCCGCGATCGAAATGGAACTGTATCGATTGACGGATTCTGACGCGATCGGCTCCGCCAGGATCATGCATGAATGGCTCGACGAAACGCGGCCGACGTTGCCGCAAGGCATGTCGCTCGACGTCTACCAGGAGGTCTGGGTCCTTCTCCAGCAGCAACTCAACCTGATCCTGAGCAATGGGTTGTCCGGGCTCATTCTCGTTGTCGCAACGCTGTTCTTGTTCCTGAACGGACGCGTGGGTTTTTGGGTCATGGTGGGTATCCCGGTGAGCTTCTTGCTCGCGACGGCAATCTATTACGGGGTATTCAACGGCAGCATCAACATCCTCGCGCTGATCACATTTATTATGGCGCTCGGCATTGTCGTCGACGATGCCATTGTTGTCGGTGAAGATGCCGCGACCCTGTTCGAACAGGGCTATTCGCCCCAGGAGGCGGCGGCCGGTGGGGCGCGGCGCATGTTCCTGCCGGTGCTCACCTCGTCGTTGACGACGCTCGCAGCATTCGTCCCGTTGCTGATTACGGGCGGGGAGATGGGCCAGTTCATCGTCACGTTGCCGACCGTGTTGCTCTGCGTAATTGTCGCTTCGCTGATCGAGTGTTTTCTGGTCCTCCCCGGCCATCTTCGGCACAGCTTCTCGAAAATCGATACATCGAAGCCCAATCGCTTCAGGATCTGGTTCGATACACGCTTTGTTCACGTTCGTGACACCTATTACCGGCCTGTGCTTGATATGGCGCTCAAGTATCCCGGTGTGACGCTGTGCGCGGCGGTCACTTGCGTCGTCCTGGCATTCAGTCTCGCGATTTCCGGTCGAGTCGGCGTGAACTTCGTGACCGGAATGAGTCTCGAGATGCTGGAGGCGAACGTCGAGTTCAGTGCATCGGCCTCCGAGACAGACCGCGAACAATTCATGGCGCACCTGGAGTCGAGCCTCAAGGAGACCAATCACGAGTTCGCGGACGCCAACGTCAACAGTTATGTCACCAAGTTCAACAGCGCGCGCATCAGCCAGGAGCGTAAGCACGGCACGCAGTATGGCTCGCTGCGCGTCGAGTACGCGTGGGAGGAAGAGCGTACTGTGCCGCCGCAGGAATTCGTCAATGCATGGCGCGAAAGGATCGTCCAGCCACCCTACGTCGAACAGTTGCAGGTCGAGGTGATCGGTGGAGCGAACAATGGCCAACCGGATATCTCGCTCGTGCTGCGGGGCAAGGACATTCCGACGCTCAAGCAGGCGTCGGAAGAATTGCAGGATGCCTTGCTGGGATACAAGGGCGTCTCCAACGTGTTTGATGATTTGCCTTATGGACGTGACCAGATCGTCTTTTCGTTGACACCCCAGGGCAAGTCGCTGGGACTGACAACGGAGGGAATCGGTAATCAACTGCGTGCCGCGTACAACGGTGCACGCGTGCAGATCTTCAACTCCGGTGACACCGAACTCGAAGTCATGGTGATGTTGCCCGACACGGAGCGGGACAGGCTGTCCTCGCTCAAGCAGTTTCCCATCCGGACCCCACGGGGCGAGCAGGTCGCGCTGGGGATGGTCGCAAACCTGTCGACCCGGCGAGGGATCGACGTAATCAACCACAATGGCGGCTACATGTCCGTGGTTGTCAGCGCCTCGGTTGACTCGTCAGTCAACAATGCCCAGCAGGTACTCTCTCACGTAACGAGTCACGCGCTCGCCGATATCAAGAAGAAGTATGGACTGACCTCGGACCTGGGCGGCGTTACGAAGAGGAACAAGGAAATCGTCGACACGATGTCGAAGGGCGCTGTCCTGACGTTGATCTTCATCTATCTCATCCTGGCGTGGTCTTTCGCTTCCTATGCGTGGCCGCTCGCTGTCATGACGGCGATTCCGCTTGGGCTGACGGGCGCGATTCTCGGCCATTGGGTAATGGGCATGGACATCGGGGCGATGTCGCTGCTCGCGTTCTTCTCGCTGACCGGCATCGTCGTCAACGACTCGATCGTGCTGATCAGTTTCTTCCGGCGTGGTCTCGAAGAAGGGCTGTCGATTCGTGACGCTATCACCGATGCGGCGCTTTCGCGTTTCCGCGCGGTGCTGCTGACATCGCTCACGACGATCGCCGGCCTCACGCCGCTCATGTTCGAGACCTTCAGTCTCGCGATGTATATGGTGCCGATCGCCGTAACAATCTGTTTCGGCCTGGCGTTCGCGACACTGCTGGTGCTGCTAGTGGTACCAGCAATGATTGTCATGATCGAGAATATGGGTAACCGGCTGACGAGCGTTACGTCCCGCGTTGGGAGATTGCCCCGGACTGAAATTGGAGGTCATGTATGAGTGCGGGCTCGAAATTCGCGCAGGTTGCAGCCTGGCTCGCCGGCAAGCGCCTGCTTGGCATTGCGGTACTGTTTGCCGGCATCATTGTCGCGACACTGATTGTCGCGACCGGGCCTGAAGCGGCGCCACGTGCACGCGAAGAGAAGGCCTGGCCCGTTTCGGTCGTTTCGGTCGAGCCCGGGTCGCGCAACCCGACTGTCATCGCCTTTGGGAGGGTCGAGTCCCGCCAGGTCGCCAACCTGACCACGAGCGTGGGGGCGCCGGTCGAATCGGTGCTTGCCCCCGAGGGCACCTGGGTCAACGAGGGCGACGTGCTGATCCGGTTGTCCCACGTCGAACTGGAACTTGCAGTGCGACGCGCGGAATCGGAGTACAAGCGACGCGTTGCCGTCTTGAAGTCGGTGCAGAACCAGTACGCGTCAGCGAAGAGGACCACAGACGACCACAAGGCGCTTGCGGCGATTGCCGAGGCAAAGCTTCATCGTCACGAAGAGTTGTACAAGAACCGGATGATCTCCGACACCATACTCGATGAGGCGCGCCAGCAGGCCAGCGAGCGTGCTATCGCGCTCGAGCAGCACATGCTCGCGCTGGCAAATTTCCCGAGCCTGATCGACCAGAATGAAGCGGCGGTCGCCGAGGCGAAGGCGCTGCTCGACAAGGCAGAGCTTGACCTTGCGCAAGCGGAAATCAGGGCACCGTTCAGCGGGCGGGTGATCAAGACCATGGTGGCGCCGGGCGACCGGATCATGCCGGGTGAGGCACTTGTCTCCGTGGCCGATTACAGCCGGCTGGAATTGCGAACCTCCCTGCCTGCACGGGTGGGAGATACGCTGCGGCGCACTGAGTCGGCCGACGGCAAGGTGCATGCGCTGGGTGAAGTCGACGGCAAGATCATCGACTTCGTTCTCGATCGGCTCTCCGGGGACGTGAAGGCGGGACAAGGCGGTCTCGATGCGTTCTTCAGGCCAGTTGCCGATGTCCAGCTCGACCTGGGTCGGGTGGTGAGCCTGGCTATCTCGCTTCCGGCGCAGCCGGACGTGGTGGCGTTGCCGCTGGAATCGTTGTACGAGAATGATCGGATCTATCGCGTCGAGGGCAATCGCCTGCAGGGCATCTCGGTCGAGAACGTCGGCGATTATCTCACCGATGACGGCGGCTACCAGGTGCTCGTGAGATCGCCGGAAATACACAAGGGCGACCGGGTCATTACGACCCAGTTGCCGCGCGCCATAACCGGACTGTTGGTCGAGCCGACCGATGGTGCCCGGTTCGAGAGTGCGATTGCCGCTGATCACGCCAAATCGGGAGAGGCGGCAACTCCATAGAAACGTTCTATTTTCCGTCGTAAGATGTCCCGAAACGGTACTGTAGCACCCCCGGGGACGGCGCAAATGGCGAAAAGCAACCGAAAGATCAAAAACCTGCTCGTGATGCCGAGGCTCCAGTTCAGGCTGTTCGGCTACTATGTCGTGACGGGACTCCTTTTCTTTGGCGCGGTCGTCGTGTTCGCCTACCAGAAGCTGCTCCGGGTCCAGGAACTCATGAACGCCAGCCCGGAGATGAACTTCGATGTGCAGATCCAGGTGAACCAACTCATGTACGAGGTCGTCCAGGTGACGCTGTTCGGTTTCGTCGTCTACATCGTGCTGACTTCCGTGATTGCGCTTATCGTCAGTCACCGGATTGCAGGCCCGATCGTCGCGATCACGGCTTTCATCGATCAACTGAGGCAAGGGAACTACGACTACAAGCGATCGCTCCGGCCCCATGACGAGTTGACCGATGTCATGGATGCCTTGAACGACCTTGCGCCGGTCCTGAAGGAAAGAGACAAGTCGTTGGACTAGCCGGTGAACCTTCGTCACGCCAAGGGTTTCACGCTCCTCGAGCTACTGATCACGATTGCCATTATCGGGATCCTGTCAGCAGTCGCGTTGCCCGCCTACAGGGGCTACGTGAACACGGCCAACATGACCAAGGTGAACTCTGCGTATGAAAACGCCATTCGAACCATTCGTAACGAAAAGCAGAAGAGCACCACACGAGTCTCCATGGGACTGCCGGCGAGTGCACCGTCGACGGCGCAGGGCTGGGCGGAGTTGATGGACCCTGACGGCAAGTACGAGGCGCCCGGAGGCGGGCCGATGTACGTCTATTATGGCGAGGCGAACATCCCGAATCCGAATGAAGTGGGTGCGGTGCACTTTCGCGTTCACAGCAACGGCGATGTCGAGGTTCGTCGTCCCAAATATCTCGAACTCGAAGGGCGCAATGCCCGTGTCAGCCTGAACAAGGTCGAATACAGTACCTTCTGACCTTTCGGCGCCGTCCGCCGGCGCACGTCCTGACCCCTTCCAAGACCTTGA
This sequence comes from Pseudomonadales bacterium, assembly GCA_020443245.1. GTDB lineage: Bacteria > Pseudomonadota > Gammaproteobacteria > Pseudomonadales > Azotimanducaceae > JANQJA01. Next base: position 580 of record JAGRIN010000155.1, on the reverse strand, counting down.
TTGTGCTCGAAGAATCACCACATTTCGCGTAGGATTGCAGGTTCCTCAAAATCAGGCTGGCAAATTCAAGGCAGGTGTAGCAGATGACCGCTAGAAAGAAACTCGGTGCGCTGGAAATCTCTCAGGTCCTTTATGACCTGGTTGTCCAGGAAGTTGCGCCGGGTACGGGCGTCGATCCCGAGACTTTTTTTTCCGAGCTGGAAGCAATCCTGAGGGACTTCATGCCCCGCAACGAGGCGCTCCTGGCACGTCGCGACGAACTCCAGGCGCGTATCGACGAGTGGCATCGCGCGCACGCCTCGAAACATGACCCCGAGGCGTACCGCACTTTCCTGGTTGAGCAGGGCTACATCGTGCCGGAGGGAGACGACTTCGCGATCGAAACGACGAACGTCGATGACGAGATTGCGCTTATGTCCGGCCCGCAACTGGTCGTTCCCGTAGACAATGCGCGCTATGCGCTGAACGCGGCGAACGCCCGGTGGGGCAGCCTCTATGATGCGCTTTACGGCACCGACGTCATTCCGGAAACGCCGGGCGCCGAGAAGGGCCGTGGCTACAACCCGGGCCGGGGAGAAAA
>JAGRIN010000154.1 GCA_020443245.1 Pseudomonadales bacterium | reverse complement strand
ATGACCGATGAGGAGCCGCTGCACGCGACGCGACGCCGGGTTGAAGCTAGAGAGCGCCTGGACCTTGCGCTCGATGTCTTCCCACTCTGGACGCGGATAGACCAGCAGGGCTTTCTCGTCAGTGTCTATGGTAATGACGAGTTCGCCGTTAGAATGTTCCACAAGCAAATCACGGACCCTGACGGGAATCGCAAGGCGACCCTTGGCATCCAGACTGATGTGGTTGACTCCCCTGAACATCGCTCGACTATCCGGCTTGTTGTTGGTGTTCGGCAGCGGGCGATCCCCGCCGCCCGGTCATCGAGCGCTTCGTCGCCCGTAAAACCCACTATCTGCCACAAATTCCCACTATTTCTCACGCTGCACAATAAGAACCGCCCATGTGGTTGTCAAGCGCGCGCGGACCGCCATTTATCGTTAAAACACAATGACTTAGGGAAAGTTTCGTAGCCGACTGCTGAACACCTCGGATAACCGGAATTAATACATGCAGATAACCCACGAACTTAAAGTAAATTCTTAAGTTCTGGGAACTATAGGCTGTTTTGGAATAAGAGAGACTGGCGCTAGAACCAGTTGCTTGAAATTAGAGCCAGCCGGTAAGCCGGGTTCTGTCGTGGGCAATCATTCATCTGGTGCGTACGTCACCGCACGCCTCTAGCGACCTACCCGGATCCATCGCGGGCCGCGACAAAGGATCCCTATTTGGTCTTGCTCCGGATGGGGTTTGCACTGCCACACGCCGTTGCCGGCGGCGCGGTGCGCTCTTACCGCACCATTTCACCCTTACCTCGCGAACGAGGCGGTATATTTTCTGTTGCACTTTCCGTGGGCTCACGCCCCCCAGGTGTTACCTGGCATCCCGCCCTGTGGAGCCCGGACTTTCCTCGACGGTTTGCACCGCCGCGATTGCCTGGCTGGCTCTGGGGTCAAGACTAGCGTTTTTTCAGCGAAAGCGCGACCTGGTAAAGCGCCTTTCTCGGTTTGCCGAGGATCTGGCTGGCGAGGCTGGCGGCGGTAGCCGGAGAGACCTCCGACAGCAGGACTTCCATCAAGTGTCGCTCGCCCGTTTGAATCGCGGTGTCGCTGCTCCCCTCGATTACCACCACAAACTCTCCGCGCTCCGGCACAGCGCCCTCCGCAATGGCGGCGACGGCGGAACCGGCGGTCCCGTACCAGAACTGCTCATATTGTTTCGTGAGTTCACGACACAACGTTACCCTGCGGTCTTCGCCCAACGCGCTGGCGACCGCCTCCATGAGCGCCGCAATACGATGCGGCGCCTCATACAGCACGACGGTCCGGGTCTCGTCCGCAAGTCGTTGCAGTGCTTCCTTGCGCTGCGCGGATTTTGCCGGCAGGAATCCCTCGAAGCAGAAGCGGTCGGTCGGCAGCGCCGCCGCAGACAGCGCGGTGATGATCGCGCTCGGCCCGGGTACCGGCACAACGCGAATGCCCTGTGCGGACGCCGCGCAAACGAGGCGATAGCCAGGATCTGAAACGAGCGGGGTGCCCGCGTCGCTGATCAGGGCAATACGTTTGCCCTCCTCGAGCGCCGAGACGAGTCCGGTCGTGCTCTCTTTTTCATTGTGGTCGTGGTAGGCCACAACGCGTACAGAGCCGGCGCCGATCCGCGACAGCAGGCGCGCGCTGTGCCGCGTGTCTTCGGCAGCGACCATGTCGACGGATTTCAGCACAGAGATCGCGCGCTCGCTGATATCAGCAAGATTACCGATCGGCGTTGCCACGACGAAGAGCACGCCTTCGCCCGTTTCATCAAGCGGCAAATGCGTTAGGATCATGGGAGAAAAGTCTCCGGAATCGTGTCAGAGAAGGCGACTTCGAAAAAGCCCGACTATTGTATAGGTTTTGAATTGTCCACGTCCGTCGCAGTACCCGTTCGCCCATGAAGAAATCCCTTGTTCTCGCCGTCCTCATTTCCCTCGTTCTCGCCTCCTGCACAAGCGAAGTGACCCGTGAACCTGCCACAGGCAGCCTCCCGGGAATGAAGGCGAGGCAACTGCCCGACAATGTCGACGACCTGCTGGCCTCCGCCGCGCGTACCACCGGACCGGAAGCGACAGAACTCGCCCTGCGTGCCGCCGAGTTGTCCTTGCCTGAACACCCTGCGATCGCCCGCAAGATCTTTGCACAGTATCCGGCGACCGGGTCACTGCCGCTCGTCAAACGTTACCTCATGGCGAAAGCGCGCATGTACCTTGCGGAAGAGAACCCGGAACTCGCGTTGCAGACCCTGAATGACGATCGACTCTCTCAGTCGCTGACCGAGGCGGACCAGGTTGCGCTGGGCAAACTGCGCGCGAATGCCTACTACCAGGGGCGCAGCTACCTTGCCAGCGCGCGAGAACGAATCTTCATCGAGAACCTGATACCGCCGCAAGAGCGCGCACAGAACCACGAACTGATCTTCGCGTCGCTGATGCAATTGCCCGCCGACACGCTGTCGTCACATGCCGAACGCGCGATTACGAGTGACCTGCGGGGGTGGCTTTCGCTCGCGGCCATGACGCGCCAGTACCAGAACGATCCGCTGAAGCAATTGCTCGAGCTGAACAAGTGGAAAAAGGTGTGGGCACATCACCCGGCAGCCTCGCTATTGCCTGCAAGTCTCCAGTTGTTGTCACGCATCGTCGAGGAGCAGCCGAAGGCCGTCGCCCTGTTGCTGCCGCTCGAGGGCGACCTCGGTCCATTCGGGCGCGCAATCCGCGACGGATTGCTTGCCGCCCATTACAACCAGGGTGACGACACCATCATCCGCGTCTACGACACCGTCGGCGGGAACATCCAGACAGTGCTTGCCCAGGCCCAGCGAGAGGGCGCCGAACTTGCCATCGGCCCACTCGATCGTACGAACGTGACAACGCTTGCCGGCGCCGGCCGACTCCCGATTCCCGTGCTCGCGCTGAATCGCACGACAGACGGCAGCGTCAATCCGGACCTGTACCAGTTCGGCCTCGCGCCCGAGGATGAAGTCGTCCAGGTGGCCAACCAGGTGTTTCGCGAAGGCAAACGTAACGCGCTGGTCCTGTACGCCGACGGCGACTGGGGAAAGCGCAACTTCGATGCGTTCAAGGCTCGCTTCAACGAGCTTGGCGGCAGGATCGTCGACTCGGCGCCGTATTCGAACCAACGCGACTACTCCGATCTCGTCAAGGGTCTGCTGAACGTCGACGAGAGCGAAGCCCGCGCGAACGAGCTCCGGCGTATTACGGGCCAGCGATTCGAGTTCACACCCCGGCGGCGACAGGACATCGACTTCGTCTTCCTGCTCGCCAATCCTTCCGAGGCGCGCATGCTGAATCCGACACTCGCGTTCTATTACGCCGAGGACGTGCCGGTCTATTCGATATCCAACGTCCATGAATACACCGACTCGCGTATCGATACCCTCGACCTGAACGGCATCCGGTTCTGCGATATACCCTGGAAGCTGACGACCACCGACCCGTTGCAAAGGCGGGTGCAGGCTGCGTGGCAATCGGCCCGCTCGACGCTCGCGCCGTTTTACGCGTTGGGCATCGACGCGTGGAGATTGTATCCACGCCTGCAGCAACTCAAGGAAATTCCGGAGTCACGCGTATTCGGCACAACGGGCGAACTCAGCCTCAACGCCGGAAACGTCGTGAACCGCGAACTGATGTGGGCACAGTTCAAGGACGGCGCCGCCGAATCCATTCCCATGATCACTGAGTCCGTCGGCACGCCCTGATGGCGATGACGACCACTGCCGCCGGGTCCCTCGCCGAGGACCAGGCCCTGGGCTTCCTTGAAGCGCGCGGCATGAAGCTCATCACGCGAAACTTCCGGTGCAAAATGGGTGAGATCGATCTCATCATGCAACACGAGAACACAATCGTCTTCGTGGAAGTGAGACTCCGGCAGTCGGCGGGGTATCATACGGGTGCCGAGTCGATCACTTCGCGAAAAATCTCTAGACTCGCACGCACCGCAGAATACTACCTGCTCGGCTACGGACCCGAGGCGGACCACGAATGCCGCTTCGACGTTGTCTCAATAGGCAATTCGATAGACTGGATACCTGATGCTTTCAACCTCGATTAACCACACCTTCCGTCCTGTCGGACTCTTGCTTGCGAGCGTGCTACTGCTCGGCGGCTGCTCGCTCTTCATGCCGGCGTCCGAGGATTACGGCAAGCGCAGCCTTGGCGTGATGTGGGACGACCAGATGACCGAGTCTCGCGCCAAGCGGGTTATCCGCGAAGCGGACCCGTCGCTCGCAGAGGCACACTTCAACGTGACATGCTTCAACGGCGTTGCCCTCATCACCGGGCAGGTCGCCTCTGAGGAAGCGAAAAAGCTCGCCGGCGACTCCGTCTCGAAGCTGCGGCATGTCAAGCTCGTTCACAACGAACTCCAGGTTGCTGGCCCTACCTCCATGGTGGCGAGAACCAACGACACGTGGCTCACAACGAAAGTGAAGTCATCGCTGCTGGTGGACGGCGAGGTCGAAGGCGGGCGCATCAAAGTCGTCACCGAAGACGGCGTCGTCTACCTGATGGGTCTTGTGACGAGAGACGAGGCGGAAGAAGCGGTTAGCCGCGCGCGGCAGACTTATGGGGTGCAGAAGATCGTGAAGGTTTTTGAGTACATCAACTGACGCCGGGGTCCTTCGGCTTCGCTCAGGACGACGGTGCTTCGCGGCGCGGTCTGGGATCCTTCGGCTTCGCTCAGGATGACTTTCATGCTTCGCGGAGCGAAGCATGAAAGTCACTTGACTACCTTGAGTTCCGGGGGGCCTTTCTTCTTTGGGCCGTCGTCGCCACCAGGGTCGCTGGGGGGTTCTGGCGGCTTGCCGTCTTCATCCCGCGGGAACCACATGCCCTCGCCATTCTCCTTGGCGACGATTCCAAGCACAGCGTCGATCGGGACCACGATCTCGTGCGCCACCCCGGCGAACCGTCCACTGAACGATATGCCTTCATTGGCAATCAACAGGTGCCTCGTTGCCATCGGGCTGATATTGAGGACGATCTGGCCATCCTTGGCAAATTCCCGCGGCACGGACACGCCGTCGATGCTGATATCGACAATCAGGTAGGGCGTGCAGTCGTTATCGAGGATCCACTCGTTGATCGCTCGAATGAGGTACGGTGCCGAAGAGTTCATAACTGTACGATACCGGCTTCAGCGCCGACGGCGCTAACTAGTCGCGCATATCCATTTCGGCTTCGGAAAGGCTCGCCTGGAAGGCGTCCCGCGCGAAGATGCGATCCATGTATTGCTGGATAGGCTTGCCCTGCTTGGGCGGCAAGTCGATGCCGAGTACCGGCAAGCGCCACAGGATCGGGGCAACACAGCAATCCACGAGCGTGAACTCGTCACTCATAAAGAACGGCTTTTCAGCAAAGATCGGCGCGATCGAGATAAGGCTCTCGCGAAGTTCCTTGCGATTGCGATCAATCACGGTGTCCTTGGAACGTCCGGCGACGATGGTGTCCACTGCACCACACCAGTCACGCTGGATGCGGTACATGAACAGCCTGCTCTGTGCACGCGCAACCGGGTAGACCGGCAACAGCGGCGGGTGCGGGAAGCGCTCGTCGAGGTATTCCATGATGACCTGGGATTCATACAGTGCCAGTTCCCGGTCGATAAGCGTCGGGAGGCTGTTGTACGGGTTCAGGTCCACCAGGTCTTCCGGCATGTTGTTCGGATCGACGTCGACGATCTCTACCGCAACGCCCTTCTCGCACAGGACGAGACGAACGCGATGGCAATAGTGGTCCGCGCCATCCGAATAGAAGACCATGGACGAATGTTTGGCGATAACGCCCATCGATTCACCTCTCAAGTGCGCATTCCCGAAAGTGTTGGCTGGCTTCGCCGTTTATGAGTGATATTCCTTCTCGTACTCACGGCCAAGCAGCCACGTGAACACGTAGAAGAACGCGAGGAACAGGAGGACGAATCCGCCTATCCGGAACCGGTGCATACGTGCAGGCTCACCGGTGTAATACAGGAAATTCGCGATGTCATACGCAAACTGGTCGAACTCTTTCGGGGACAGTTCGCCCTTGGAAACAAGTTCGAGCGGACTGTAGCCGCGTTCAATGAGTTCCTGTCCACAAACCTTCTCGGTGATGTACTCGCTCGACAGCGGGTCCATCATTTCACCGCCGTTCTCGGCGATCTTCGGAATATCCTTGCAGACCTTTTGCTGGACGCCCTGCACCGGCTCGAGCACGTTCGGCATCGCCACGTTCTCGAAAACCAGGTTGTTCACGCCGAACGGACGCGTATCGTCTTCGTAGAACGTGCGAAGGTACGTGTAGATGTAATCAGGACCGCCACGCAGGTTGCTGACCAGCGTCAGGTCAGGCGGCGCAGCGCCGAACCAGTTCTTGGCATGCGAGACATCGAGGGAGTTCTGCATCAGTTCCCCAATGCGAACGTTCGGGTCGAACACGAGATGGTCGAGCATGAGCGACTCGGGAATGCCGATGTCCTCGGCCGTCCGCTTGTAGCGCTGGTACTTCAGCGAGTGACAACCGAAGCAGTAGTTCATGAAGTTACGCATCCCTCGCTGCAGCGAAGCCTTGTCGTCCAGGTTCGGCTTCATGGGATCGAGCGGATAGGTCGATTCGGCAGCGTGAACATTTGCGCCCAGCAGCGCAAAACACAGGAAAATGGCTGTTCGAAGCATCAAGACGGCACCCTCTCCGGCACAGGTTTTGTTTTCTCTACCTTCGTATACCAGGGCATCAGCAGAAAGAACCCGAAGTAGATCGCGGTACAGACCTGGGCGACGATTGTCCGGCCCGGCGTCGGATGCACGGTACCGAGGTAACCCAGTACGAAAAACGCGATAACGAAGATCCCGAGGAACAGTTTACTCGCGAGCCCCTTGTAGCGGATCGACTTGACCGGTGATCGGTCGAGCCACGGCACAACGAAGAGAATCGCAATCGCACCGGCCATCACCACCAGTCCCCAGAACTTCGCCGGCATGCCAAAGAGCGGGAAGGTGGCCGCACGGAGCATCGAGTAGAACGGCGTGTAGTACCAAACCGGCGCGATAAGTGCCGGCGTCTTGAGCGGGTCCGCCGGCTCGTAATTCGGATGTTCGAGGAAGTATCCACCGCCATCGGGATAGAAGAAGATCACCGCGCAGAAGATGAAAAGGAAGAGCACGATACCCGGCAGGTCGTGACCGATCGTGTAGTACGGATGGAACGGTACACCGTCCAGCGGTTTGCCGGTCTCGTCGGTATGCTTTTTGATGTCCACACCGTCCGG
>JAGRIN010000153.1 GCA_020443245.1 Pseudomonadales bacterium | reverse complement strand
ACTCATCGCCTTCGATGCGATGAAGTAGCCCATGGATGAGACACGCCAGCCGATCCGACTCTTCCTGGATGATCCGGTGTGCCGCATCCCAGTCATCGGCAGCGAGCTGGTCCAATGCCGCGCTGTGTGCGTCGGCGCTCATCAGAGCTTCTCCCCGGCCGGTAACGTCGATCCAATCTTCTGGATGGAAGCGGCCAAGGTGCGGATCACACCTGCGGTATCGGCGATCTTCTCGTCAGCTTCCTGCCAGTGGCGTTCTTCAATGGCCTCGCGCACACCGGGCAGTGTCTTGACCCCATAACCAGTATAGAAGCCCGGCGCATAGATGTGATGCCGGTACCACGGACGTCGCGGCAGGCCCTTGTCGAGGGTCATCAGGCGCTCGCTCGTGTAGAGAAGACGATTCACGGCTTCACGCTCCTGTGCGGACAAGGCAAGCGCTCGCCTGTCGACCTGCCGAACCGTCGCGACAGCGTCCTTCAACGACTCCATCGCGTTGAGTAAAGGTGCGAAGTTGATGTGCGGCACTTCTCCTTTTTTGACCGGACCTTTGTCTGCTTTCGTTGGATCGAGGGCCAGCGCGTAAACGCCATCCTCGACCTGGCGATTCAGCACGTCCGTTTCTTCGCGCATCGAGTCCGCCAGCTTTACGACTTCATCGACATAGGTCTGGAGATTGTCGAGCAAGCCGTCAAACTCGAACGGCACCACCTCGGCATTCGCAAAGCGCAATACCGCACGACCTGTCGTCTGCGACAGCGCAACGCCGTAGGCGAATCCCGGATCACCGAATCGCGTAAAGTGATCGAAGGAGTCGTAGATCGAGTGATAGCTTCCGCCTTGATTCTCACCCCCATACCCGACATTCAGCGAAGCGATGCCGAGATGCTGCAGGAAGGGAGAATAATCGGAGCCAGAACCGAGTGGGTAGATTCGCAGGTTCTTGCGCGCCAGCGCTTCCCGTGCAGCGTCCTTGTCCCGACTGAGGCGCAATGCTGCGCGACCGCGCTCTGCGACCGACACCTTCGTTTGTGGATCGGTCACATCGCGCGCAATCTCATTCACCATGTTTTCGAGTGTGTGTGAACCGCCGACCCGGAGGAAGCCGCGTCCGTTGCCGTCTGTGTTGACGTAAGCAACTGCCTTCTCGCGTAGCTCGCTCGCGTGGTCCTCCACCCATTCCGTGGAACCCAGCAGGCCCTGTTCCTCACCGTCCCACGCGGCGAACACGATCGTCCGCTTTGGCTTCCAGCCTTGCCGCGCCATTTCACCCATCGCCTTGGCCTCTGACATAAGCGCCACCATCCCGGAGATCGGATCGGCGGCGCCATTTACCCAGGCATCGTGATGGTTGCCACGCATGATCCATTGATCGGGATACTCGCTGCCCTTCATCTTTGCGATCACATCGTAGAGCGTCACGACATCCCAATTGAAAGCGAGCTTCAGGTGGACCTTCACGGGTCCCGGGCCAAGGTGATAAGTGACAGGCAAGCCACCTTTAAACGAATCCGGCGCGACCGGGCCGCTGAGTCCACGCAGTATCGGCAGTGCGTCGCCATAGGAGATCGGCATCACCGGAACTTTGGTCAACGTTTCGACGTCCTTTAGCTTCACGCGCTTGGCGCGCTTCGTCGATCCACGCCCCGGCGTCTGCGGGTCGCCGGGGTAAAGTGGCATGTCCATCACCGAACCGCGTTGTACGCCGTCCTCGCGCCGGAAGGGCCCCTCCGGATACACGTCGCCCTGCACATAGCCATCGTCCGCGGGATCGGAGTAGATGAGCGTCCCGATAGCGCCGTGTTCGGCCGCCACCTTGGGCTTGATGCCTCGCCACGACCCGGCATAGCGCGCGAGCGCAATCTTTCCCTTCACGCTGATGCCGCGGCGTGCAAGTTCCTCGTAATCTTTCGGCACACCATAGTTCACATAGACGACTTCGGCTGTCACATCGCCATCGATCGAATAGGCGTTGTAGGTCGGCAACTGTTCGTCGTGTTGCCCGGAAGTACTGTCGGCGGCGAGCGTGGGTTCTTCGAGCTTCGCCGGTAAGGTACGCTCGCCGATCACCTCGAGTTCCCTCACCTTCGGGGTTGGAAAGAGCACCTCATAGGTCTCAATGCTGGTGTCGTAACCCCAGGACCGGAACAGCCCGGCGATATACTCGGCATTCTCGCGATCGAAGGCAGAGCCCAGGTGGTGCGGTCTCGCCGTCAGGTGTTCCATCCAGGCCTTTTGCTCATCGGCGCTGATGAGCGCATCGAACTTTGCCTCGAGCGCCTGCTGTGCCGACGCACCTGCCGCATCGAACCCGGAGATCGGCTCGGAGACGGACGAGAGGGCGAGCGATGCGACAAGACCGCCGATAATCCAGGGTGAACGATTCATGACAAGCTCCTAACTGACATCTCGAGGCAGTATAAGACGATTGGAACATCGAGGTCTTGCGCAGCGGACCAGCGCACCTTGCTTTGAATCGATAACCGCGTGCCAATACACTCTAAAGACCCCGGTGCTCGTGTCCCACTGGACAAAAGATGTCACGTCACATACCTGATACCCCGCGCGAACCGCTACACACGAAGATCTCGTGGCAACGATCTCGCCACGATTCACCGATTCAGCTAATGTGGATTGGCGCAGGCCCGACTCCAAACCAGGAAGAGATCGCATGGCCGACGTCGCTGGCACGCCTTTGCGTCACGTTCGGAGCGCCGTACGAATCCATCGAAGCTGGGCGCTCCGCGCCACTGGAGCGTATCTGGATCGCGGGGCCTTGCCTGCACCCGCGAGTGACTCGCCTTCCGAGCGTCTACTACAGCCTCGTGGCCCTGATCACGCCCATGGCCCTTTCGGCAATTACCCGCACCCCCGCCCACGCGCTTTTTGACAGGGTTTTGCCCCTTCGGGAATTTGTCGGGCACAGCGTCGATCGGCTGTTCGATCTCTGCGTCTCCGCGCCCGGCGCTATCGAATGTTTTGACCGCGTCGAAGCATGGGTTGCATCGCACTATCACGCCTGGGGGCAAGTCGAGGCCGCGGTCGACCTGATCGACCGACGGCAGGGCCGAGTCGCCATCAACGAGGTGCGAAGCAGTCTTTCGTGCTCGCGTTGGCAACTGGATCGCGCCTTCGCCGAGCAGGTTGGCATGACCGCCAAGCGTTATGCGCGCCTGGCGAGGCTCACCCGGACGCTACATTTACTGCAGGGCGACGCGGATCTGGTGACGGTGGCGGGCGAGGCGGGCTACTTCGACCAGGCACATATGAACAAGGAAACGCTTTCGTTCTGCGGACACACGCCGTCCGAACTCCGGGCAATCAGTAGCCGGCCGCATGGTCAGTCTGCCCTGCGCGCCGTAAAGAACTAGCTCACCAACAATTTTTACAAGACGGGCACGGCCGCCATCGGCAAAACTCGTCCACCCACCATCGCCTGAAGGGGCTCCGCATGATCGACGCATTCGATGTTGAAAACCTGGCCATCGACATCTACCCGGACTTCTCGATCTCGACGCGAAATCGAAAGCCCGGCCCACCGGAACGTGTGGCAGGCATGACCTTCGGCTATATCGATACCGACCAGAACGCACCGCACAATGGCGAGGTTCATCCCGACGGTGACGAACTACTGGTCGTGATCGACGGTCGCGTGGAGGTCCATTTCGACTCGCAGCCGGATGGTCCCTGTGTACTCACGGCAGGCATGGCCTGCATTGTGCCGAAGGGAGAATGGCATAAGGTCATGTTCCTCGAACGCTCGAAATTCATCCACGTCACGCCCGGGCCGAACGGCGACTGGCGTCGCTAGACGCTACAGGGTGAAGGCGCGCCGCGGACTGCGACGCGCCCGGCTCGCTACTTCATCACATAGACCACCTTGCCGCCCTGCTTTCGCCACCCGCTACGATTCGCGGATGGCAACTTTCGATAGGCGGACTCGCTCAAGCTGATCCCTGAGCCTTCCATCACCATCACAGCGCCGACGGCTTTGCCCATGATGTCACGTTGACGCGTCGGACCGAATTCGCCGGAGATGACCTCGTCGATCACTATGTTGGCGCGGACGCCGGTGGTATGCACGCCGTACTTTTCACACAACGCGGGAAAGCCGTCTCGTATGGCCTTGACGGCATCGACAGCGTGCACGATGTCATCTTCACCGAAGGTAGCGAGGCAACTGTCACCAATGTACTTGATGACCGCGCCGCCGCTCACCTCGATCGCATCGTGGCAAAGTGAGTAGAAGTCCTCGAGAAACAAGACGTATCGATGTTCGCTGCCGAGTTCCTCGATGATGCCGATCATCCGCCGGATGTCGACGAGCACGACAGTGGCACGTGATTCGTGGAAGTGCCCGGGCAGGGCAGTGCTTTGAGTGGACATGATTGTCCTCCTGGTTCTGGTTCGTTCTGTCGTGGGGGTGACTCCCACAGGTCCCGGACGGGATACCTTCGACTAGGAGAAATGGCGAGGCGGGCGTGACTCCCGCGGGTCCGGACGGTTCTCCCGGATACCCTGCCATGGCTGACAGTATAACCCTGGCGACGAAGATCCCAAATCCACGTCAGGTCGACGGTTGCCCCACTAAGCGATTGCCTCGAACAAAACGCCTCGTGCGGCAAGTCGGTTGTACCGAAGGTTGATCGTGGCGGCATCCATCAGGCAAACGCTGAAAGCGCGTCGCGGATTCGGCGTACGGTTCACACCGCTCGAATGCAGTGTCCAGTTGTGAAGGAGCACCACCTCGCCCGCCTCGAGACACAGCGGGATGCGCCGTGGGTCGTCGTCATATCCCGACGCCATCTCGGCTGTCAAAAACCCGCTGCCGTGTTTCGGATTGAGCAGGCAGTTATGCGTGCCAGGAATAATTTCCACACAACCGTTCTCCTGGGTCGCCGCATCGAGCGCCGTGTAGATCGTCAGTAGCGGATCGCGGTCCAGGGCGCGCCAGCGATCCTGGTGAAGTGGCAACTGTGTTCCCTGGTGTCCAGGCTTGTTCATGAACATGGCCCTGAACGCGGCGATCGCAATACCGCCATAGATGCGCCGCGCGGCTTCTTCGAAGATCGGCATCGTCATGTATTCACGGAAGAGCGGATCGTTCTCGAGTTGCTCTATCTTCCTGTAACTCAGTGTTGCGCCCTTGAAGCCCCGCGTCTGCGGGCCTGCCGACTCGTATTCGCCGTCAGCGGAGTCAAGCTGCATGAGCATGCGCCGGTAATCCACGTCAGCGCGGCCGAGCATGATATCGTCGATGCGCCTCTGCATGGCATCGAGCATCGCAGCGTCGGCAACCTTCCCGAGGCGGAGGTATCCTTCCCGGTCGAACCGTAACCAATCGGACTTGGTCAAATATCCCATGAAGGTGAGGCGATCCTGAGGCAACCACAAGGGAGTGCCAGAATAACACGCCAGCTCCTCCCGACTGCTTGCGACAACTTCAACCTGCCCGGATCGACCGGCGTATGACACTTCGTGCCGGAAATACCTCATACTCTGCGGCTTGTGTTCGAGGAGACCCGATGGAACCTATCAAGATGCTGGCGCTCGACCTGGATGGCACACTCGCCGTCAATGGCCACGAAGTCCTGCCCGCAACGCGCGCCGCCCTGGAAGCATTACACGCGAGCGGCGTAGAGGTCGTGATCGCGACCGGCAGGCGATATCGCACAACGCGATTTGTCATCGACAACCTCGGTTTTGATGTCTACGCCGTCTGCAACGGTGGCGCGCTGCTCAAGTCCCCGACGATGGAAACCCTGAATGAGACGCTCTTTCCGCGGGAGCAGATGGCCTGGCTCGTTGAGATCGCGAGGCGACACGGCCTTTCGATCTTCGCGCAGCGGGACGCGCACGGTCGCGGCGGCGCCGACTTTATCGTGGACGACGCCGTTCCCTGGAGCCCGCAGGTCGAGAAGTACTTCGTCGATAACAGGGAGTGGAGTTCGCGCGGCGACCTCGCGCGGGCAGAAGAAGAATTTCTCGTCGTCGGGATGATGGGCGAAGAGGTGCATCTGCGTGGATTCGTCGACGATGTTCATGCCGACTATGACGGGTTGTTTGGCAGTGTGATTGTGCCGCACATCGACACTGACTATTTCTACGGTGAGATTACGCAGGCACATGTACACAAGTGGTACGGGCTCAGCGCGCTATGTGCTCACTTCGGCATTTCCAAAGACAATCTCTGCGCCGCCGGAGACCAGTTGAACGATGTCCCGATGCTTTCCGAAGCCGCTCACAGTTTTGCGATGGGCAACGGAAACCCGGAGGTGCGGCGTTATGCGAAGCAGGTTTGCGGTGCACACGATGCAGACGGCATTCTCGAGATCATCGAATATATCGAGGCACACAATGCCCGCATAAGCGCCCGATAACCCCCAGGGCTTCCATTAGCAGCCTTACTACTCTGGATTTGTCATATCCCGTTCACGATCCTGGTCGGGATCGTCCTGTCGGTCCTGGTCGCGGAGGCGATCACGATCCTGGTCCCGATCCATGTCGGCAGCAGACTGGATAGTGACGCCCATCCGGCTTGCCCGCTTGTCCATCTGCTCCTTGTGCGTTGCCATGAAGCGATCCCGCTCCTGCGTCGTCTGAAGTGACTGGATTCGCGCGCGATACTGTTCGACTTCCCGGTCGTTCATCAGCTGCGCACCGTAGATGTCCGGATTTGCACGTATACGCGCCTGATCCTGCATACGGAGCGTTTCTTCTCTCTTTATGCGGTCCTGAATCTGGTCCTGGCGGCGATCCATATCCATCGCGTCCCGGGACATGTTGCCCATCCCGCTGCCCATGGCGCCGCTACCCATGCCTGCGCCACCTGCACCTGCACCGGCCCCTGCACCACCACCGCCACCGCTGGCTCCTGCTGCCAGCGCGGCGGCACTGACACTGATTGCTATAGAGGCAATAACAACCTGGAACATCCTGAACGTCATCGAACAACTCCTTGAAATAACTGGCGCCCTTCCAACTCGAGGGCGTGGTGATTCTGGAAAGAAATAGCGTCTCAGGTGATGACGAAAATCAACAGAACTCGAGATCCGGGTTGTGTCGCCCGCGGCGATTTGTCGCACGCTCACCGGACAGGCTAGAATCGCGCTCATGAACTGTATGCAGAACTTCTACCGTGGCCGGGCGCAAGCGCTCGGCCCGCAGCCGACGGCCTGAACTTTCACAGCACTTCCTGCGACCGCAGGCGGCTGCACGGCTCATCCAGGACACGTCCGTCTCTCGATCCGATCTCATTGTCGAAATCGGGCCCGGTCGGGGTGCCCTGACATCACTGCTCGCCCGCCGGGCGGGCAAGCTCGTGG
>JAGRIN010000152.1 GCA_020443245.1 Pseudomonadales bacterium | reverse complement strand
CTCAAGTCGCCACACACGATGGAGATACCGTTTGTGTTCGACAATGTCGACAAGGGACCGATCCTGCTCGGCACCGACAGGTCAACGCGTCGTTTGGGCGATACGATGAGTGGCGTCTGGACAGCCTTTGCGCGGGAGGGTGACCCGAATGCACGCGGCATTCCGAAATGGAAGCCCTACGACATCGACTCGCGTGCCACGATGGTGTTCGGCAATCGCAGCAAGGCCATCGACAACTACATGGGCGACATCCGCCCATTGCTCAGGTTGCGCGGGTAACCCGGCCCTCGCCAGAACCATGTCTGACAATCGCCCAGGGAGAACCGGACTCTTCGGGACGATTGCGAGCCTGGTTATCGTCGGATTTGCGGCGACGGCGTTGCCGCTTATCGTCGCGCTCGCTTCAGGGGCCATCCAGGTCAACGCGCTCACTCGCCAGGGTGAGCGTACTGTGGTCGACAGCGTAGGCGTCGCGCGATCAACCGAATTTGTGGCGGACCAGCTCACGTCGATGGAGCGCAATGCTCGCCAGTATGTCGTTGTTGGGGACCAGGCCCTGCTCGACCTCTTTACACAGAAATACACGAGGCTGAGCGAGGCGCTGGGGAAGCTTGACCGATCAGAAATCGCGCGTACGCACGAAGATGCGCTGGACGATATACGAAAGCTCATCGCACGCGTCGATGACCTGCTTCACGCGAGTGAAACGGATTCCGATGCGATCGCCCGTGCGTTCGTGGTACTTCATCGCGATGCTTCAACTTTGAGAGCCGCGAGCGATGAACTCATCGACCGGAACATGTCGAAACTCGCCGCTGATTCGAGCAGCCTGCAGCAGAGCCTGGTCTGGCAGTCGGTGGTGCTGGGTGTCCTCGGCGTAGCGCTCGCCGTGTTGTTTGTGCGTGCGATCCTCCGGCCCATCCGCCAGATTGATCACGCCATCAGGCAGTTGGGCACCGAGCAATTCGAGGAAACCGTACACGTGGAGGGGCCGCAGGACCTGCAGCGAATAGGCGAACGACTGGATTGGCTGCGGTTGCGCCTGCAGGAAGTCGACGAAGCGAAGAACGAATTCATCCGCCACATGTCTCATGAACTCAAGACGCCGATTGCGAGTATTCGTGAGGGCGCGTCGCTGTTGTTGGACAATGCAGTCGGAGAACTGGACCAGCGTCAACACGAAGTTGTGTCGATACTGGACAGCGGCGCGCGGCGTTTGCACCGCCTTGTCGAAAACCTGCTGAGCTTCGCGCGCTGGCAATCCTATCGAGAGAAGAATGCTTCAGCTTTTGACCTGTCGGACCTGGTCACCTCGCAGGTGAAGGACCATCAACTACTGCTGGAGAAACGCGGTGTGAACCTTGAACTGGACTGCGATCCGACGATTCCGGTGACAGCTGATTATGAGCGCGTGTCGACACTGTTTGCCAATGTGCTGGGCAACGCAATCAAGTATTCGCCGCCAGGTGCGACGGTGAACGTCGATGTCCATGCACGAGCGGGTAACGTCGAAATCGATGTCACCGATCATGGACCCGGCATCCCGGATTCGGATCGCGATCGTGTGTTCCAACCGTTTTACCAGGGCGCTTCTGGCGAGGAGGGTACGGGTATCGGTCTCTCGCTGGTACGAACGTGCGTCGAGTTACACGGCGGCGAAGCTGTTTTCATGGACGCCAGCGAAGGGGCGCATTTTCATGCCCTCCTGCCGATTGCCGGTGCACAGGCGACTGGAGCGCAAGATGCGACGGCTTGAGATTGTGATGCTGTGCCNGTTGGCCACCGGTTGCGCGGCCATGCCGCCGAATCCGTTCGGCACACCCGAGGCGATGAAAGTCGCTGAGGCACTGTTGTCCGAAGACGCATCGGGGGCGGACAAGCGTGAGGAAGTGGCGCGCGTGCATGAGCGCTACCAGGAGTCACCGTCGGCAGAAAACCTGTTGGCTGTCGCAATGACCTACGCGATTCCGGGTCACGAACTTTCTTCGAGCCAACTCGCCATCGAGTTTCTCGGCAAGCTGGATCGTTCCAGGCTGCGTCGTGATTCGCGGGTCATAGCCGCCTGGCTCGACGCAGAGATGAAGCGGCGCCAGGCCCTCGAACAAGAGGCGTCTGACGCGACACGTTCGCTTGCGACGACGCGCGAGGCACTCAATCGGGCGCAGGAGAAGATCAGGATCCTGACGCGAATTGAAGAAACCATCGGGCCTGAGGCGAGGGAGGCCGCGCATGAGTGAACCGCGCAGCAAGATTCTCATCGTCGATGACGATGAGGACATGCGAAAACTGCTCGCCATCCGCGTGAACTCCCGCGGGTTCGACGTCGAAACGGCGAGTGATGGCGCGAGTGCGCTAAAGCTGCTCGCGACGGCGCGACCTGATGTAGTTGTTACCGACCTCAGGATGCCGGGGATGGATGGCATGACGCTGCTTGAAGCCATTCAGCGAGAGGCGCCGACCGTGCCCGTGATCATGATTACCGCGCACGGGACGATCCCGGACGCGGTACGCGCAACACAGGTAGGCGCTTACGGATTCATCACGAAGCCGATCGACAAGGACGAACTCTTTGCGCAGCTCGACAAGGCAACCGCCCCTCGCAATGGTTCGGGAACGACATTGCGTGGCGGCGATATCGTGACGCGCAATCGCGCGATGAAGGATCTCCTGGAGAAGGCCAGGCGCGCGGCCGGTGCGGGAATCTCGGCGTTATTGTCTGGCGAAAGCGGCACGGGCAAGGAGTTGCTTGCGCGCTACATTCACGAGGCGAGTGGTCGAACCGGTGAATTTGTCGCCGTGAACTGCGGCGCGTTGCCCGAAACACTGCTCGAGTCCGAGTTGTTCGGTCACGTCAAGGGCGCCTTCACCGATGCGAGAGAATCGCGCAGCGGGCTGATGAAGGAAGCCGAAGGCGGCACGCTGCTGCTGGACGAGATCGGCGATATGCCGCCTGCCGTTCAGGCGAAGCTGCTTCGCGCGTTGCAGGAACGCAAGGTGAGACCGCTGGGGGCGAGCGCGGAAGTCGACATCGATGTGCTTGTCGTTTCCGCAACGCATCGGGACCTTTCGGCCATGGTGGAAGGGGGGACATTCCGCGAGGATTTGTATTACCGCGTCAATGTCGTTGAGCTGAACGTTCCGCCGCTGCGGGGTCGACCTGAGGACATTCCGCTACTGGTGTCGACGTTTGTGGAGAGTGAGTCGCATTCAAAAGACGAGCGCAAGGTGTTTGCGCCCGAAGCGATGGAACTGATGTCCACCCAGGCCTGGCCCGGCAACGTTCGCCAGCTTCGCAATGTTGTGCAGCAGGCGCTCGCGATGTCGCCGTCTCCCGTGATCAGCGCGGCGCAGGTACGTGATGCGATCGGTGACCGGCAGCGCCACCTGCCTTCGTTCGACGAAGCGCGAGATGAGTTCACGCGCAATTACCTCATGCAGATACTGACGCTCGCCGAAGGCAACGTGAGCCGTGCCGCCCGACTCGCTGACCGCAATCGCTCCGACTTTCACAAGTTGCTGAAGAAGCACGGCATCGACTCTTCGCAGTTCAAATCCTGACTGTTGCCGTTCGGCAACATTGAAACGCCTTACCGATCAAGGGCTTGGCGCGCGACGGCTTAACCTGTTGCAGTATTGCAACATCCTGCCGTGGGCCGGTTGAAGCACCCGCGCCCGCATATTGCTGTTTTTATTGCATTTTCTCCCGGTTGTGGGAGTTGGCATCGCCTTTGCGATAACCGTTGTGTCCATGACATTTGCCATGAGAAGGAGTAACCCATGACACAACCTGCCACCGACAAACGTGCCACCCACAAACGCGCCATCAACAATCGTGCTGCCAGGAAAACTGCCATAGCGAGCCTGTTTGGTCTCGCACTCTGCACAAGCGGCGCCATGGCCGACATGAGCGAAGGCTTCGACCTTCGAGGCGGCGCTTACCTGGACGGTGACGACCCGCTCGTTGGTATCGGCTACGAAATGCCCATCGGACCCAGGTTGTCGATCGTTCCCAACGCGGAATATGTCTTCGTCGATCCCGGTGATATGTACACGGTGAACGTCGACAGCAAATACTCGCTGAATCCGTCCGCTGCCAACCCGATGTGGGTCGGGGCCGGACTCGGGTTGATTCATCGCAGTTACTTCAATGACAGCAACGATGCTGCGTTCAACCTGCTGTGGGGAATCGACTTCGACAGCTACGGCGACACCATGACCCCTTTTATCAGTACCAAAGCCGCCTTCTCGGACGACTCGGAGTTCGCAGTCAACTTCGGCGTCAAGTTCGGCGGCCGCAGTAACGCGACCCAGGCATCCCGTCAGGCGCGAAATCCGTAAGTCCACAGGAGAGAAAAAGCCATGAAACGACATATCCAGAAATTTGTCCTGCCCCTTGCGATGCTCGCGGCCGGCAGTGTATTCGCGCAAGAAACGACGCCGGCCACCGAGATGCAAATGACCAATGTGGCTGAAGCGAGTGCTTCCGACACCGCGCGGACCGTACCGCAAGGCGCGCTGTCTTCGATGGTTCACCAGAAGTTGAAGGCCGAAAGCCGCCTTGCAGACGCCGACATACAGACCCGTGTGGACGGCGACGGTGCGGTGTTGCTGAAGGGCAAGGTCGAGTCCACTGAGGAAAAGCAGCTCGCGGAAGAGCTGGTGATGAGCATCGCAGGGGTGACGCACGTCCAGAACGAGCTCCAGGTTCCCTGAGGAGAGTGAGCCCTCTCCGACCTCTTGCGCCCGGTTTGACCCGCCGGGCGCTTTTTTAATCCCTCAAGCAATTCGAGGAGTGCACCATGAACAAGCTGATACCTTTCATTGTTGCGTCGGTCGTCGTGCTCGGTGCGCCGGCAATGGCGCTCGGCAAGTCTGACGCCGGGAACAAGCAAGAGGGCCAGGCTGCGGAACACGACGGCAATTTCAGTGACGCGTGGCTGGATGGAAAAGTGGAGATGGCGCTCTTGCTGAACCGCTATCTCAATTCCTTCAAGATCGACACGAAGGTCGACAACGGGGAAGTAACCCTCTCCGGTGACGTCGAATCCGATATTGACCGAGACCTGGCTGAACAGATTACGCTCGGCATCGACGGCGTGAAGTCGGTCACCAACGACCTTGAGGTGAATCCCGAAGACGTTGCGAAGACAGACACCAAGGAGCAACAGGCATTCTTCCAGACAATCGAGGACGTTACGCTGACAGCGCGCGTCAAGAGCAAACTCATGTTGAACCACAACGTGAGGGCGCGCGACATTGACGTCGACACCGACGGTGCAGTGGTGACGCTGACGGGTGCCGTGCGCAGTCCGCAAGAGCGTGACCTGGCTGTCCAGATTGCGAAGAACACCGATGCGGTCAAGGATGTCCTGAACAAACTCGAGATCCAGGATCAGAAGGTGAGCCAGAACTGATCCCTGCGGTGCCACGGCCAAACTGATACAGTGAGCGGGCCCTCGGCACGGGAGGACCCGCTTGAAAACCGGAGCCCGCATTGCGCTCGCTGCTATAACGCTTATTGCCGGCCTCACAGTCTATGTGCTGTGGGGTAGCGGCATTTTCCTGACCATTCCCCACCAATTTTCCGGACAGTGCCGTGCTGTCCATGGCATCAAGGCAGCGGAAGACGTCGTCGTCCAGCGGGATTGGCACATGGCGTACTTGTCCAGCTTCGACGAGAACACTGCCGGCATATTCGCCTATGACCTGGCGGCGTCGGACCCGCAGCCAGTGAACATCCTGCCGGCGGGTTTCGGAGCAATGCGGTCGCTCGGGATGTCGATCTGGCATGACCCGGAAGGCGGCGCCGATCGGCTCTTTGTCGTCAACCGTGCAGGCGAACCGCGTATCGAGATATTCGAGTTTGAGACGCCCCTGTCGCTCAGGTTCGTCGAGCGCGTGACGGCATCAGCAATCCGTTATCCCAACGATGTTGCCGCAACCGGCCCCTCACAGTTCTATGTCAGCGAAACACATGAGGGCGCGCCGGGCAGCTTCTATCGGCTGCTCGAGACATACCTGCGCTTGCCGACGGGCAAGGTGCTCTTTTTCGATGGTCGGCGCGCGCGCGTCGTCGTGAACGGTATCGGCTATCCAAACGGCGTGGCCGTGGCCCCGGGAGGCAGGGAAGTCTATGTCGCGAGCACGGCAACCAGCGAAGTGTTCCGTCTTGCGCGCCAACCGAACGACGACTTGCGGCTAATCCAGCGCATAAAGGTCCCCGGTCGTGCAGACAACATCGACGTAGGGCCGGATGGTACGGTGACCGTCGCCTTGCATCCCAAGGCGCTCGACGCAGCTCGCCATCTTGTGGATGCGTCGGTAATCGTGCCGACCCGCATCGTCGAGATCGCAATGGGCGATGAACCGGTCGTCCGGACCGTGTACGAGGACCCGGGCACGGAAATTTCAGCCGGCGCAACCGGCGTGATCGTCGGATCGAGGCTCCTGATTGGCCCGGTTCACGATGATCATTTCCTGGATTGCCGGATGAACGGCTCATAAAGTTCCGCGAAGTCGCAATTCGCGGACAAAAAGCCGTGTAACAATCGCTCGCCGCTTGCATCAAACTTCATAGACCCGTTTACTGGGCAAGTCCACGCTGTAAGAGGAGTAATACATGTTCATCCGTCGTTTTCGCCCTGGCGACTCCGCGCGTATCAAGTCCTCCGAGATCACCGACGAAAGTGTTTACCTGAACAGACGCCAGCTCCTGCAGGCCGCCGCCGTGACCGGCCTTGCAGGCGTTTCCGCCTTTCGTCCCACGCCGGCACGTGCCGAGGTCATCCCGCTCAAGTACGAGCACAACGAAGAATTCAGTACCACGCAACCGCCGAACAGTTGGGAGGACATCACCACCTATAACAATTATTACGAATTCGGCACGAGCAAGAGCGATCCCTCCGAGAATTCAGGGCGATTCCAGCCTGAGCCGTGGACCGTGACCGTATCGGGTGAGGCGGAGGTGACCGGCAAGTTCGATTTTGCTGACTTCCTCGGTACGAAGGATCTCGAGGAACGCGTTTACCGGCTTCGCTGCGTTGAAGCCTGGTCGATGGTCATCCCGTGGATCGGTGTGCCGCTCGCCAAAATCCTGCCGCGCTTCAAGCCAACGTCGAAAGCCAAGTACGTGGCGTTCAAGACGGTTTATCGGCCAAGTGAAATGCCGGGCCAGCGTGTACCGGTGCTCGACTGGCCCTACGTCGAGGGACTTCGGATGGACGAGGCCATGAACCCCCTCACCTTGATCGCCGTCGGTGTCTACGGCAAGTCGTTGCCGAACCAGAATGGCGCAACGCTTCGGCTCGTGACGCCCTGGAAGTATGG
>JAGRIN010000151.1 GCA_020443245.1 Pseudomonadales bacterium | reverse complement strand
TGATGCGAAACTCGCCCTTCTCGACTTCGAAGCCGTCGCAATCGGGATTGTTGCCACAGATATGCAGCTTGCGTTCGGTGTCGACAAGGTAGCTGTCCATCGCAGTTTTGCACTTGGGACAACGATGTTTCGTGCGCAGTATGCGCGACTCTTCTTCTTCGTCACCGTTGACGCTGACGACTTCATCGCCCGGGATCAGGTTGATGGTCGACTTGCATCGTTCCTTCGGCGGCAATGCGTATCCCGAACAACCGAGGAACACACCCGTACTTGCCGTCCGGATCTGCATCGGGCGACCGCACTGCGGACAAGGAATGTCTGTCATCGTCGGCTCGTTCGCTCGCATGCCGTCATCGCTGCCGGCTTTCTCGAGCTTCGCCTCGAAATCCTCGTAGAACGTATCGAGCACCTTTTTCCATTCGACTTTGCCCTCGGACACTTCATCCAGCGACTCTTCCAGCCCGGCGGTGAAGCCGTAATCGAGCAGGTTGTCGAAGTTCTCGGTCAATCGATCCGTCACGATGTCGCCGATCTTCTCGGCGTAGAAGCGTTTGTTCCGAAGCGTTACATAGCCGCGATCCTGGATCGTGGTGATAATGGCCGCATAAGTTGAAGGACGTCCGATGCCACGCTTCTCGAGTTCGCGCACGAGGCTTGCCTCACCATAGCGAGCCGGTGGCTTCGTAAAGTGTTGAGACGGCAACAGTTCAACCAGGTTCAATTCCTCCCCGACCGCATACTCAGGCAGGTTCACCTCGTCTTCCTTGCGCGAGGCCGGCGGCTGCACGCGGGTGTAGCCGTCAAAGCGAACGATGCGGCCACGGACACGCAGTTCGATGTCGCCGGCCATCACCGTTACGGTCGTACTGGTATATTCCGCATCGGTCATCTGGCAGGCCACAAACTGGCGCCAGATCAGTTCATACAGACGCTCGGCATCCCGGTCGACACCGGAGACATTGCGGACATTGACATCGGACGGGCGAATCGCCTCGTGCGCTTCCTGCGCGCCCTCTTTACTTGAGTAGACGCGCGGGCTTTCCGGCAGGTATTTCGCGCCGTACGAGCCGATCAGCCCGCGCACGCTGGCAACTGCCTCGTCGGACAGGTTCGTCGAGTCCGTACGCATGTAAGTAATGTAGCCGGCCTCATAGAGCCTTTGCGCCAGCATCATGGTTTTCTTCACGCCGAACCCGAGCCGGGTACTTGCTGCCTGTTGCAGCGTGGACGTGATGAATGGCGCGCTCGGACGGGTCCGGGTCGGCTTGTCCTCGCGATTCTGCACGACGTACTTCGCGTCCCGGAGCAACGCCAGCGCCGCATTCGTTTCCGCCTCGTTACCGGGACGGAAGTTCTTGTCGCCCTGTTTTGCAACCTCGAAACGAATCGCGTTCTCTGCCGCCTCGCCCGCTCTCGAAAGCGACGCGTAGACTTCCCAGTATTCTTCCGGCACGAACGCGCGAATCTCTCGCTCGCGTTCGACGATCAGGCGCACTGCGACCGATTGTACGCGGCCGGCCGATAGCCCTCGCGCAATCTTCGACCAGAGCAAGGGAGAAACCATGAATCCGACGACGCGATCGAGAAACCGACGCGCTTGTTGCGCGTGAACACGCGCCATGTTGATGTCGCCTGGTTCGGAGAAGGCTTCTTCGATCGCTTTTTTCGTGATCTCGTTGAAAACGACACGACGATAACGGCTGTCGTCACCACCGATCGCTTCCCGCAGGTGCCAGGCAATCGCCTCTCCCTCACGGTCGAGGTCGGTCGCCAGATAGATCTCGTCCGCATCGCGCGCCAGCTTGCGCAGTTCGGAAACCACTTTTTCCTTACCGGGCAGGATCTCGTAGTTGGCGGCCCAGTTGTGATCCGGATCCACGCCCATGCGATTGACGAGTTGCTTGCGCGCTTTCTCCTTTTTGTACACCGCCTTCTTCTCCGGCGACATCTTGCGAGTCTTCGCCGCCTCGGCAGCGCGCGCTTTGGGGTCTGCAGTACCGTTGCCGCTGGTCGGCAAGTCACGAATGTGACCGACACTGGACTTCACGACGAAGTCCGAGCCGAGATACTTGTTGATCGTCTTCGCCTTCGCGGGCGACTCGACGATAACCAGTGATTTACCCATTCAATTCTGCTCTCTTTTCACATTCCGCTGTGAGTTCAACTTGTCCCTGGCCTGCGGACCCGGCCAAAAGGGGCGACATATATAGAGGCATTGATGGCCAAGGTCAACAACGCCGGATCGACGCAAACGTTTTTTAGCTTAATGGACATCGAAGGCGGTTTGTCAACCGTCTACCTTACGAGCGGTCGTCATCGGAGGGGTCATTGTCTGTATCAGCAATAACCACAGAAGCTTCTATGTCACTGACAGTCTTGGAAAAATCGATGATCGCGTTCAGTCCCTCGACACCGCCTCGTTCGTTCCAGTAGACCGAGACGATCCAGGATCGTTCCTCAACCTTCACAGCGTCGTCAGGCAGCGTTGTCAGTGCGCCCACAACAAAAGACGCGAGCTTCGTGTTGGCATGTGCCGGCAGCGGAACATCCCAGTCCCAGCCTTCGGGCAGGCCGGTCGCCTTGCCGCCCTGCCGCCTGACTACGCACCAGTCTACGGCCGGGATACGACGCCATTCTGCAGGCTTTTTCACCGGTTTGCGGTAAGCGATTACCGCCATCACACGCGGTAGTGGCCTGCCGGTGTTCGAGAGGTATTTCTCCGGGTCCGGATCAGGGTCGTCAATATGCGTCAGCTCAACGGTCAAACCATTTGAAGAAGCGGTTCGCCGCAATGCCATCTGCTCTTTCTGTCGACGCGAGGGCAGGATCCTGATAATCGGCGCCACAATAAGCAGCAGGATGCCCCCAATCAGTAGATAAACCATATCAATACCGGCGCAATGAACGATCAGCGTTATTTATCGTAAGGCCTGTGGCAATCGTTGTTGAGGTACCCTACGGTTCTGTGTACATTTGCACGAACATTCGGTCAATAACAACAATAACGCAGCGAGGTAGACCATGGGTGAGTATCGCCACATACTGGTGGGCCTTGACCTCACGGAAGAGTCGCGACAGGTCAGCAAACGTGCGTGCGCACTCTCCCGCGCATTCTCCGCGGAACTCAGTTGCCTCCATGTCATTGAACCTTTGAGCCTCGCATACGGCGGCGACATCCCGATGGATCTCTCGACCATCCAGGACCAGATACAGGAAACGGCAAAGACCCACCTCGCCGAATTCGCCGCCACGCTCAAGATCCCGACCGAAAACCAGTATCTCATCTTCGGCAGGCCCGAGACGGAAATTCACAATCTCGCTTCGCAGATCGGCGCCGACCTCATCGTCGTCGGCAGTCACGGGCGTCAAGGTCTCGCACTGCTCCTTGGTTCGACTGCAAACGGTGTCCTGCACGGCGCACCGGTGGACGTACTCGCCGTCCGCGTCTGAACGACGTAATCCACGGAACGTATCCGCGCGCTTTACGTGTCACGTACGTTTTGGCTATCGTAGTTACTGTATCGCCAGAATGTGTCGTCCATGTACCGGACCATCACCGCCTTCTGCCTCGCTCTCATCGCTTCGCAGGCTTTTTCAGGATTCTCGAATAACGACAGTCCGGCGATGTCACGTTTTGAGCAGCGCCAGCTCTACCAGCAGGCCATCGACTCCGCCAGGGGCAACCAACGCAGCCGCACGCGTGAACTCGCGGAGAAGCTGAAAGACTATCCGCTTTATCCTTATATCGAGTACACCGACAAGATCTACCACATAACGCGCGAGGATGCGGCGTCCATCATGGACTTCATCGCGCGCAATCCTGACACACCTCTTGCCGACCAGTTGCTCGAAAACTGGGTCTACGTCCAGGCCAAGCAGGGCAACTGGGAAACATTCGTCAAATACTATCGGGAGGACCTGACCGGCGATCGCAACGCGTGCTATTACGCGTACGCGCTCTACAAGACGGGTCACAAGGACGAAGCCTTCGATGCAGCGAAGCGGTTGTGGCTCGTGCCCTACTCGCAGCCCGATGAGTGCGACGCGGTATTCAAGGCGTGGCGCGATGCCGGCGAACTCGACCGGGACGCCGCGTGGGGTCGATTCGCGCTTGCGGTGAAAAGCAACGAGCTTTCACTCGCGGGCTATCTCACGCGCTTTCTGGATGAGGCCGACCATGACCTCGCCGATGCGGCAAGGCAGGTGCAACGCAGGCCGCAAACCATTACGCAGTACCGCAAGTTCGCGAGCGACGACGCGAGAACGCGCGACGTCATCCTTCACGGATTGCGACGTCTCAGCTATCGGGATGCGCCGGCTGCGCTGACCGCGCTGGAACACTATCGCGGGACGCACACCTTTGCTCTGGAAGATGTATCGCTGGCCTACGCCGACATCGGCGTTCAACTGGCGATAGACGGCGACCCCCAAAGCCTGCTCGACTCTATTCCGATCGATCTCGGCCAGAACGAGCCATTGGTCGAAGCACGCATTCGACTCGCACTGAAAAAGCAGGCCTACAGTGAGGCACTCGTCTTCATCAACCTGCTGCCCGACGACGAGAAAGAGACACCACGCTGGCGCTACTGGCAGGCCCGCATCCTGGCAGCTTCCACTGACCAGAAGGATCGCGACACCGCCACTCAAATCTACACCGATCTCGCCAAACTGCGGAATTTCTATGGCTTCATGTCCGCCGACGCGCTGGGTACTGACTACGAGTTCGGCGATACGCCAGGCAACGTGGACGAGAACGAAGTGCGCGCAATGGAAGCGCGTCCCGGCATCCAGCGCGCGCTGGAACTCTTCACACTCGATGAGCGAAATCGCGCGCGACGCGAGTGGTATTTCGCCACCCGCGATTTCAGCGATCACCAGTTGCAGGTGGCCGCGCGGGTTGCGCGCAAGTGGGGTTGGTATCGACAGGCCATCAAGTCGATGATCGATGCCGAGGCGTGGGACGATCTCGAACTGCGCTTTCCCCTTGCATACCAGGACAGCTTCGTCTCGAACGCACGGGTCTGGGACATTCCCCTGCACTGGTCCTACGCCATCGCGCGCCAGGAAAGCGCGTTCATGCCGGATGCCCGATCCGTCGCCGGTGCGATGGGCATTATGCAACTCATGCCGGCGACGGCGCGCCACACCGCGGACGTACACGGCCTCTCGCTCGACACCTCGACCGACCTCGTCGAGCCGGCAGTGAACATCCGGCTCGGTTCAGCCTACCTGGGTTCCATGCTGCGACGTTTTCACAACAATCGCATCCTCGCTTCGGCGGCCTACAACGCAGGTCCGGCTCGCGTCGAACGATGGCTCGACCCTTCCCTGCCGATGGATGTCTGGGTCGAGACCATTCCATTCGCCGAAACCCGTAATTACGTGCAGAACGTGCTGATGTATGCGGCTATCTATGCGAAGCGACTCTCGCAATCGGCACCGCTCATCTACGCGCACGAATTGCAGGACTTTGGTGACGGGCAGATCACGAATGCACCCACGCGGATGGCGTCGAAGTAGTAAACTCCGCTCCCATGCTGATCGATATAGGCGCGAACCTCACGCACGATTCGTTTCATCCTGACTTCGAGGATGTGCTCGCACGTGCGCGCGACGCCGGCATACGGAAGATGATCGTCACCGGCGCATCGGTCGACGGCAGCGAGGACGCTGTCGCATTGGCGCACGAGCATCCGGGTTTCCTGTACGCCACCGCCGGCATTCACCCGCACCACGCATCGGACGCGACGCCGGGCGCGATCGCAAAGCTCGCTGCGTTACATCGCGACCCCGCGGTCGTCGCCGTGGGAGAAACCGGCCTCGATTTCTTTCGTGATTTCTCGCCACGCGACGACCAGGTTCGTTCGTTCGAGGCGCACATTGAGCTCGCCATTGCGAGCGGCCTGCCCATGTTCCTGCACGAGCGGGACGCCTATCCGCGGTTTGCACAAGTCCTGCACGCCTACCGGGATCGCCTTGGCGATGTCGTCGTCCACTGCTTCACCGGCGAGCGGGACGCCCTCTACGCGTACCTCGACATGGATTGCCATATCGGCATCACCGGCTGGATCTGTGATGAGCGACGCGGCACGCACCTGATTCCACTCGTCAAGGATATTCCGCCCGCGCGACTCATGATCGAAACGGACGCGCCTTACCTGATGCCGAGAAATATCCGTCCGCGACCGAAAACCAATCGCAACGAACCGCACTACCTGCCCTATGTCTGCCGGTTCGTCGCCGATGTGCTAAAGGTCGACTACAACGAGCTGGCGGCACGAACCTCCGATAACGCCACGCGATTCTTTCGACTATCCACGAATGAAGCAGGTTGACCTTTACACGACGCTCGGCTGCCATCTATGCGAAGAAGCCAGGGCACTGCTCGACCAGTACGCTCGCGAGTCGGCGCCGATCGGCATTTGCGAAGTGGAGATCAGTGAATCAGAATCGCTGCTGTCACGTTACGGCGTGCGTATTCCGGTCATCCGCGACAACCTGGGCCGGGAACTTGGCTGGCCCTTTGACTACGCCGCACTCGAAGCCTTTCTCGGAGAAGACACATGACATTCGCCCCCTACGGATCGTGGAAGTCCCCGGTCACCACAGACCTCATCGTGGCGGGTTCGATCGGCGTATCGAGCCCGTGTTTTGCAGGCGGCATCCAGTATTGGGCGGAATCGCGCCCGCAGGAAGGCGGTCGCATTGTCGTGGTTCGCCGCGACGCGGACGGCAGCGAACACGACCTCTTTGCCGCGCCTTTCAATGCTCGCACGCGGGTACATGAGTATGGCGGAGACGCCTGGCTCATTCACGACGGCCTCGTGTACTTCTCGAACTTTGCCGACCAGCAAGTCCATGTCGCGGGCGACGGTGAACCGCGCCCGCTCACTCACACCGAGGGCCTGCGCTTCGCCAACGGGGTCGTTGATGCGCGCCGCAACCGGATCATCTACGTCATCGAGGACCATCGCGCGCCGGGCGAAGCGGTGAACCGTATCGGTGCCGTTGATCTCGTGACCGGCGACGTCACGATGTTGTGCGAGGGTCACGACTTCTATTCCAGCCCCGCGCTGGACGCCGACGCCAAACGCCTCGCGTTCATCGCCTGGGACCATCCGAACATGCCATGGGATGAAACCTTGCTGTACGTGGCGGACCTCGACGCTTCGGGGCTGGCCGGAGAACCGGTCTGTATCGCGGGTGAGAGCGAAGCCCTGCAACAACCGCGCTTTGCACCGAACGGCAACCTTGTCTATATCTCTGACCGCAGCGGCTGGTGGAATCTCTACGAGGTCGACGCCGACGGCCAGCATCGGGCGCTCTGCCCGATGGAAGCGGAGTTCGGCGTGCCGCTCTGGGCCTTCGGTGCCAGCACCTACGACTTT
>JAGRIN010000150.1 GCA_020443245.1 Pseudomonadales bacterium | reverse complement strand
GGCCCGAGATCCTGAAGACGATCCATCCTTGGGGCAGTTCGCGATCAACGACACTCGGGCTCTGCGTCACATTGGTAACGCGTGTCATTGCCGCGATGTCCTTCATGAAGAGAACAGAGGCGAGAAGCGTGCCGGCCGTGATTGCGATGACCATGTCGAAGAACACAGTAAGGGAAATACAGACGACGAACACCGCCACGTCGCCTGGCGGCGCGCGACGAATGATACCGACGGCCTTTGGTGCCTCGCTCATGTTCCAGGCGACGACCATGAGCAGGCCTGCCATGGCGGGCATCGGCATGTATGCCAGGAGCGGAGCGAGCACAACGAGACCCAGCAGGACGACGATCGAGTGGATGACGCCGGATATGGGCGATGCGGCGCCGGCGCGGTAGTTGGCTGTTGACCTCGCGATGGCAGCCGTAGCGGTGATGCCGCCGAAGAATGAGACGACGATATTGCCGAGACCTTGACCGAACAGTTCGCTGTTTGCGCTGTGACGGGTGCCCGACATCCCGTCCAGCACGACGGCACAAAGCAGTGACTCGATCGCGCCCAGCATCGCGATGGCGAAGGCCGCGGGCAGGAGGTCCATTGCGAGTTGCCAGGAGAGTTCGCGCGGCTTGCCATCCGGTCCGGGCTGGTTCCAGGGCCATTCGAACGAGGGCAGGTAGGGTGGAATGCCCAGACCGATTGATCCGTCGGGCTGCACGAAACTGAACCGGGTGGCGATCGTGTCTACCTCCATCCCCGCATTGCCCAGAAACCAGCCGGCGACGCTGGCGGCGATAACGGCAGGCAGGTGAGCGGGCACCCTGGTGCCGAGTCGCGGCCATAGCAGCAATATCGCAATCGTAAGTGCAGCGATGGAGACGCTTGCAAACTGCGTGGTGTCCACCGATTGCGCGAGAATGAGAAGCTTACCGACATATGATTCAGGCATCTCATCGATTGAGAGACCCAACGCATCTTTTACCTGCAGGGTCGCGATGGTAATCGCGATGCCACCGGTGAAACCGAGGGTGACCGGTTCGGGGATGTACTCGATGAAGCGGCCCAGTCGCGCGTACGCCATTGCGAGGAGCATGATGCCCGACAACGTCGTTGCGACGAGCAGTCCGCCGAGGCCGTACTGGCCGGTGATAGGAAACAGGATCACCACGAATGCGGCGGTCGGTCCCGAGATGCTGTAGCGACTCCCGCCCGCGACCGCAATGATGATACCCGCGATGATGGCAGTGTAGAGGCCATGTTGTGGCGCGACGCCGCTCGCGATGGCGAGCGCCATGGCAAGGGGAATTGCAATGATCCCGACTGCGGCGCCCGCAAAGATGTCGCGGACCAGTTCAGGCTTGCCATAGCCTTGCGCCCGCGCTTCACGGAGCGCGTGGGCAAACCGGAGCGAGAACAGGTGGGCGCGGTGCGGCATTGGACAGCGAGTAGTTTAGGACGCGCGCATTGTACTGCTTTATCCTTCCGAACTATACGGGTATTGCGGTGCCGGCTGCATTGTGGCTCACGCGATTTTGCGGCACACCGGCAAATATCTCACGAAACAGATCAAGCATATTGAGCGTCGAACGCCGGTCCGCCGGCTCATAGAGCCTGCCGGGCGGGCCGATTCTTGTCGGGAGTGCGAAGCCGTGCGGCGTACTCGCGTAGTGATGGAAGTTCCAGTCGATGCCGGCCTCGTCCATTTCCCTGAAGAAGCGTTGCTTGCTCTCGTCAGGTACGAGCTGGTCCAGCGCGCCGTTCTCGATAACGACGATGGCATTCGTGTTGTAGTGGTTAGGGCAGGTCCGAAGCGGTGGACGATCGGCGCCGGCCTTGCCTGCGTTCGGATCCTCGCCGGTCTGGAGCAAGCCGTGAAATGACACGACGCCGGACACATCCAGACCGCCTCGAACGCACTCGATGACCGCCATGCCGCCAAAGCAGTATCCGATGGCAGCGGGAGAGTAGTTTGTGTCCACGGTATCGTGCGCCTTGCCGTGGTCTATCCAGGCGCCGAGGATCGCTCGAAAGAGTTCGTGGTCATGATCCACGGCCACCATGGCTTCGAAACACTTCTTTTGGAAGCCGGGGATTCTGGACGCGTCGGTCGGAAACTCGCGTTCGTCTTCGGGCACCATGTCACCGTACACGTCGATGGCGAGTCCGACGTAACCGAGGCGCGCCATGTACTCGGCGACATCGACGTCGAATTGCTTGAGGCCCTGGTAGTTGTGGACAACGAGCACGAGCGGACGTTTGCCGACGTCGACCGGAGGGGCAACGAGATGTCCCTTGAAATGGTTGCCACGAAGTTCGAAAGCGATCGTGTCGCGGCGCAGGCCGGGAGCCGGCGGCCAGAAATCGAGAGCGGTCATGCATGCGCCTCCTGACGGAAAGAAGACGGATTATAGCTGACGAGTGTCAGTCGATGGTTTTCTCGTTGTGCGTACGAAGCTGCGCTTCGAGTTGCGCAATGCGGCGCTGGAGTCGGGGAACCAGGGCGTCATTGGACCTCTGGCGATGGATTTCGTCTTCAAGGTCGGCGAGTTCGTCTTCCAGCGCGTCGATCTCGTCTTCCAGCGCCTGCGTCACGGTATCCCTGAGGCTGTGCTTTTCGTTGCAGGCGCGAACCTGGTCGCCAAGCGTCACGAGATCGTACAGCCAGCCGACGATGAAGAGCCCGCCGGTAAAGAAATAGGCGACGCCGACGAGGGGACGAGCGAGGTAGAACTTGTGGAGTCCAAGAATGCCAAGCGGAAAGCACAGGGCATAGGCGATCGGGATGCTTCGGGCTTTCGAGGGCTTCGCCATGCTGGAGGATCGGCGTGGAATTTAAAAGATCATAACCTCACGGTCGTCTTTACTTCCAGCGCGGGCACGCGCAGCCTCAGGTCTTTTGGGAAGTCGTTAAGGAGCATCCGTATGGCCGACAGGTTCGAGGGCAAGGGCGTCATCATCACAGGCGGTGCGTCGGGGATAGGCGCCGCGACCGCGGCGCGGTTTGTTGCTGAGGGAGCAAGTGTTGTCGTATCGGACATCGATCCTGCGGGAGAGACGTATGCGCGATCGCTCGGTGAGAACACGACGTTCATCCAGTGTGATGTGGCCGACAGCGGCAGCGTCGAGGCGCTCATCGCACGCGGTGTCGAGTGGCTGGCTGGACGCGGCCGGCACCTCGATGTCCTGTTCAACAATGCCGGGATCGGCTCATTCGGTGAGGCACCGGACATGACTGACGAAGCCTGGCATCGCGTTGTCGACATTGACTTGCACGGCGTCTTCTATGGTTGCCGCGCTGCGATTACTGAAATGCGATCGCGTGGGGGCGTGATCGTGAACACTGCTTCCATATCCGGTTTGTTCGGCGATTACGGCTTTGCCGCCTACAACGCGGCGAAGGCGGCAGTGATCAATCTCACGCGCACGCTTTCGATGGACCACGGCAAAGACAACATTCGCGTGAATGCCCTTTGCCCCGGCGTCATTAGAACCGGGCTGACCGCCGGGCTGGAACAGGCAGGGCCGCTCATTGACGAGTGGCTTTCTACGATTCCGCTCGGTCGCATCGGTGAAGCTGATGAAATGGCCGGCGTCGTGCTGTTCCTGTGTTCAGATGACGCTTCGTACATCACCGGCGCCGCGATTGTCGCGGACGGAGGCATGACGGCGCGAACGGGCCAGCCCAACTTCACCAGGTGGCTGACGCCCCGCGATTCATCAGCCGCGAAGTGATGAATTTCCATGCTTCACCGATCATGATGGTCGGGAGCGCAATCGCAACTGCAAGCAGCCAGTCGCTTGCCTGCATCGGTTGCGTGTCCAGCAAGCCCTGGAGGAACGGTACATAGATCGCCGCTGCCTGCAGGGCGATCATGCTGGCGATCGCAAGAAGCAACCAGAGGTTGCCCAGGATACCCAATCGAAAAATCGACTGGTGAAGGCTTCGAAAGCTCATCACGCCGATATTCGACATGAGGACCAGCGTGGTGAAAGCGACCGTGTTTGCCAGGCCATGCCCGTCTCGATCGAGGTACCAGTGGTACAACCCGAGCGTCGAGAGCCCGACGTAAAGGCCAAGTACCAGAATGAACCCCAGGCCCGCTGCGTCGAGAATTGGCTGGTTCACCTGGCGTGGAGGCTCCTCCATGACGTCGCGCTCTGCACGCTCTGTTCCCAACGATAATGCTGTGGCGCTGTCGGTGACCAGGTTGACCCAGAGAATCTGGATTGGCAACAGAATCAGTGCGGCGCCGGAGAGTATGTTGGCGAAGACCGCGAGTGCCTCGCCAAAATTCGTGCAGGCAAGGAATGCAACGAACTTTCGAATGTTGGCGTATTGCCTTCGGCCTTCCTCTATCGCGTCGACTATCGTGGCAAAGTTGTCGTCCATGAGCACCATGTCCGCTGCGCCGCGTGCAACGTCGGTGCCGCGTATGCCCATGGCGATGCCGATGTCAGCCTGTTTGAGGGCGGGCGCATCGTTGACGCCATCACCGGTCATTGCAACAAGCTCACCACGGGACTGCAGCAACCCGACGATGCGCAGCTTCTGCTCCGGAACGGTCCTGGCGAAGATGACGTCGCCGGTCAATGCGGCAAGCAATCCGTCATCGCCAAGTCGATCGAGATCGCTGCCGGTCAACACAGTACCATCCGGCATGCCGACCTGCCTTGCGATAGCCGCTGCCGTGGCAGGTGCGTCGCCGGTCATCATGACCACGCGAATGCCGGATGACCGCGTCTTGGCAATAGCGCCTGCGACTTCCGGGCGTGGTGGGTCGATGATCCCGACTATGCCGAGGAACACCAGGTTCTGTTCAAGCGCGTTCTCGTCGCCGGCTGCGCTGCCATCGAGTGTCCGGTACGCGAGTGCGAGCGTCCGGAGGCCGGCGCTTGCGAACTTGTCCACCACTGATTCGATCTCGCCGCGGAAATCTTCGGTCATCACCTGATGCCCGCTGCCGGTAAACACCTTGTCGCATCGCGACAGAATCACTTCCGGCGCACCTTTGCTGTGAAGGATGTACCGGCCGTCCCGGCACGCGATGACCGACATGCGCTTTCTGTTGGAATTGAACGAGAACTCACGGACGATCTCCGGTTGCGGGGCATCGAGCCCCGCTTTTCGGGCCAGCACGACCAGCGCCGCTTCAGTGGGCGAGCCGATGGCGCGCCAGGTCCCGTTCGACAGGACAATGTCGGCGTGATTACAGGTTTTCGCGGTTTCGATGAGTTGGCCCAGCGAGGCGAAATTTGCTGGTGCGACTTGTTGACCGCCGGCCGTGAAGTTCCCCGTCGGCGCATAGCCTTCACCTGCGACGTCGACTTCTGTTTCCGGAGTCCAGATACGCTGGACCATCATCTCATTGCGTGTGAGCGTCCCGGTCTTGTCAGTACAGATCACACTGGTCGCGCCCAGTGTCTCGGCGGCCTGGAGATGACGTAGCAGGGCGCGCCTGCCCGCAAGGATCCGGACGCCCAGGGCCAGCGTAATGGTCACGACCGCGGGCAATCCTTCCGGTACTGCCGCCACGGCAAGCGACACCCCCGACATGAACATCTGCAACGCGGGTCGACCGGCCCACCAGCCTGCGAGCATCACCGCCGCAGTTATGATTATTACCGCGATCGTGATCTGCCGGGCGAGGGTTGCGAGCTGGCGTTGCAGTCGCGTCGATGTTTCCTCCACGGTGGCGGTAAGTCCCGCAATCCGGCCGAATTCGGTGGCGGAACCGGTCGCGACGACAAGTCCGGTCCCGTGTCCCGAGACGACATGCGTGCCGGTCCACAGCATCGATGCTCTCTCGTCGAGCGCGGCAGATTCCGGCACGGGGTCTACGCCCTTGTCGACGGGAATGGATTCGCCGGTCAGTACGGATTCATCCGCCTTGAGGTCGACGGAACGCGTCACC
Source organism: Pseudomonadales bacterium (assembly GCA_020443245.1). Lineage (GTDB taxonomy): Bacteria > Pseudomonadota > Gammaproteobacteria > Pseudomonadales > Azotimanducaceae > JANQJA01. Next base: position 1,530 of record JAGRIN010000150.1, on the reverse strand, counting down.
CGCAGGTCGGCAGGCACAAGGTTGCCGCTTGAGAGCTTGACCAGGTCGCCCTGGACCAATGCGGTCACACTGATTGTCAGCGACTCGCCCCCACGTATCACATGGCAAGTGGGAGACAGCATCTGTTTGAGATGCGTCAGCGCGGTTTCTGCTTTCCACTCCTGCGCGAAGCCGAGCAGTGCGTTCAGGACGATGATTGCCAAAATGGCCGCGGCGTCGAGGAGATCCCCTGCGAGCCATGACAGGGCTGCGGCCACTGCGAGGATGAGGATGAGAAAATTCTCGAACTGGGCAAGCGCGATGGTGAACCACTTGACCGACTCGGTCTGGCTGATTTTGTTCGGACCGTACCGCCTCAGGCGCTCGGTCGCCGCCTCCGGCGAGATGCCGACGTTCGCATCCGAGTCCAGTGCGCGTGCCGTCTCGGCAACGCCAAGTTGATGCCAGTTGTCCATCGTTGCGCGATTCTACTTCGAAGCCGCGCGCCACTCATACGTTCCCTGGCGTCGGGCCCGGGACAGGACCGCTTTGGGGCTATCGATTGCGATCAACAGGCCCCGACTGCATCTCAGGCAGCAACCTTCGCGTTGCCGTAGCTGAAGTTCGTCGACCTTTGCACACGTTTTCCGGTGCGAGCTGTCTCATCCACCTTGTGGCCGAGACTGAGCGACTCCAGCGTGTCGGTGTCGACAAGCTTGATCTCCCGCTGCTCACGCGTGATGAGCCCGGTTTCCTGGAAACGGGTCAGGACGCGGCAGACTGTTTCGACCGTGAGGCCAAGATGACACGCAATATCCTGCCGGGTCATGGGCAGCCGGAACGTGTTGCCGGAGTAACCAATCTTGCGGTAGCGGCTCGCGGTGTCGAGCAAAAAGCCAGCGACGCGTGCGTCGGCGTGGCTGTGGCCGAGGGCGAGCGCCAGCTTCTCGCGATTGGAGATCTCACGACTGACCTGGTGCCAAAGCCGGGCTTGCAGTCCCGGTGAACGCGTCGACAGGGCGATCAGGTCCTCAAACCGGTATTCGCACACGCTGCTCGTTTCGAGTGCCACGGCCGTCGTGGTATAGCGTTTGTCGGCGAACCCGTCGAGACCGATGATGTTGCCCGGCAGGTGGAAGCCGGTGATGTGCTCTACCCCATCCTCGTTGGTATAGGTCGTCTTGAGCGTGCCGGACCGGACGACATAGATCGCGTCGAACTCATCACCGGATTCGAACAGTGCATCCCGCTTGTGGAGGAGCCTTACGGCCTCGCGAGCCTCATTGAAGGATTCGGCATGCTGTGTCTCGACGCCGGCGAACAGGCATTGGTGCCGTGCGGTGCAAGCGTTGCAGCGGGTGCGAGAGTCAGCGCGGGCGATTGTCGAAACCATGTTCATTTGTCTTCTCCACGGGTGCGTTTCGAGACAAATGTACGCGCCCGGGCCCGGGCACCATATACGGGATTCTACCTATACGGGTTGCGGTTCAGCTTTGCTGATCGGGTAGTCCGAGCGCTTCGCGTACGTGGTGCAGGAGCGCTTCGTCATCA
>JAGRIN010000149.1 GCA_020443245.1 Pseudomonadales bacterium | reverse complement strand
CTGCGCCACCCATCCCGAGCCGGATGCACTCGATGCCGGGATTACCGGTGCGCTGCAGGAAGCCGGCGTGGACCTCGTGGTCAGCGCCGGCTACATGAAGAAGCTCGGCCCGCGTACCCTCGAGACTTTTCGCGGTCGTATCGTGAACATCCATCCTTCGCTCCTGCCGCGCCACGGCGGCCAGGGCATGTACGGCGAGCGCGTTCACCAGGCGGTGCTCGACAGCGGCGATACCGAGACCGGCATCACCGTTCACTACGTCGACGCCGACTACGACACCGGCCCGATCATCACACAGGTCCGTGTGCCGGTCGTTCCGGGCGATACGGTCCAGACACTGTCGCGCCGCATCCTCGAACTCGAACACCGGCTGATCGTCGACACGCTTGGCGAACTATCAAAAAACGACAAAAATCCTGCCATCCGCGCACTAAATTCTTGAGCAAAAATGAAGGTGGTTGTATCCTGCCGCCTGCAGGTCATGCAGCAGGAAATGGATTCGTTTCCGGCTTCAATTTCACACAATCTTAATGCGTTCTAAAGCCAGATTTTTCGGTCGTCTGTAATACTGCCGCGGCCGAAACCTTTGGCAAAACCTGGATATTTCTAGTTGGGGAAAACCATGATCAAACGCCTATTGCTTGCCGCAATATTGACCAGCCTTTCGTGGGCCGGTTTTGCGGACACTGACACGACGGCTACCTTGAAGGGTAGCGTCAATGCGAGCAGCGGGAAGGTGACGATCGTCTACGAGCCGACCGGTCTGACGAAGACCGGCTCGATCGGTAGCGACGGCAACTTCTCTTTCTCGTTCCTCCCGGTCGGCGGTCCTTACACCGTCACCGTCACCTCCGACGGCTACAAGCCGGCAACTGCCGAGGACATCTACCTCGCGATCTACCAAAACACGCCGCTGCGTTTCAGCCTGGCGTCTGCGGGCGCGATGGAAGAAGTCGTCGTCACCGGCACCAAGATTGCCGACGCACAGGGCTTCGGCACCGGCACGACACTCGATCGCCAGGCGATCGAAGCCGTCCCGACTGTCGAGCGTTCAATCGCCGACTACGCGCGCATGGATCCCCGGGTGAATATCAATGCGGCCTCCAGCCGTAGCCTGGAAATCTCCGCGATGGGCGCCAACAACCGTTTCAACGACTTCCAGATCGACGGTGTCAGCTTCAACGACCCGTTCGGCCTGAATGCGAACGGCTTCGGCACCATGCGCAACCCGGTCAGCATGGACTTCATCGACCAGATCGCGGTTGACCTGACGCCTTACGACGTGACCCGCGGCAACGCAACCGGCGCATCGATCTCCGTGGTAACCAAGTCCGGTTCGAACGAGTTCGACGGTTCGATCTACTACACCAAGCGCGACGAGAGCCAGGTCGGCGACCAGCCGAACGGCAATGCGTTCCCGCCTTTCAGCGAAGACATCACCTCGGTCACCCTCTCCGGCCCGATCATCAAGGACACGCTGTTCTTCTTCCTCGGTTACGAGGAATTCAACCGCGAAGAGCCGTACAACTACGGCCCGAAGGGTTCCGGTGCGCTGAACGAGTCTGAAGCCGCAACAGCCGCGATCTTCCAGACAATCGCCGATATCGCCCAGAACACCTACGGGTTCGACCCGGGCGGTTTCGAGAACCTGAGCTTCCCGGAAACCCACAAGGAGTACACCGGCAAGCTCACGTACAACCTGAACGACTACAACCGCTTCGAACTGAACTACTCGAACAGCAAGGACTCGCTCGCACAGGGCGTGAACCTGAACACGTTCGAGAACACGATCTACACGAAGCCGCCGGAAATCACCCGGTACTCCGCGACTTGGTACGGTGACCTGACCGACCAGCTTCGCGTCAAGGCCAAGTACACGAACTACGAGCTGAAGGAAGACGACAGCTCCGCGGGTGGCACCTTCCCCGAAGTTCGCGTCACCTACGACGACGGTATGGGTAACAGCGATGACATCTACCTGGGCGGTGAAAAGTACCGCGCGGTGAACTTCATCAACGTCACCTCCGACTTCTTTACCCTGAAGTTCGACTACGACATGGGCGAGCACCTGCTGACCGCGGGCCTCGACTATGAAAAGTCGACCGTCGTCAACGAGTTCCTGGCCCGCTACAACGGCGAAGTCCGGTTCGACAGCATCGCTGATTTCGCGGCAGGCAACTGGGCCTACCTGCGATTCCAGGTACCGACTGCCGGCCTGAACGAAGTCGGCTCAACGGCCGCCAACTTCGACGTCAAGAAGACGACGCTGTACGCGCAGGACGTCTGGTCAGTCAACAGCGACCTGACCCTGCAGTTCGGCCTGCGTTGGGACAAGCTGAAGACCCCGACCTCGCCCGCCGTCAACCCGGCGTTCGAAACGGCCTACGGCTTCACCAATGCACAGCAGTTCGATTACAGCGTGCTGCAGCCGCGCTTCTCGTTCGAACTCGCACTGCCGCCTTCGATCAACCTGATCGAAAGCGCCACGCTCCGTGGTGGTATTGGCCTCTTCCTCGGTCGTTTCCCGAACGTCTGGCTGGGTAACGCCTACTCGCGTCCTGGCCCGCTGTCGGATTACCCGAGCTTCACCAACACCGATCCCGCGATCGGCCCGATGCCGGCTGCCGGCGCCTATGCCGACTCGCCGCGTTTCTTCTGGTTGCTGAATCCGTCCTCGACGTACACCATCGCGCCTCCCGGCTCGAGCAGTTCGTCGCAGTACGTGGATCCTGACTTCGAGGGCCCGAGCTCCTGGCGGACGAACCTCGCGGTCGACATGTGGCTTGCCGGCGACTACCAGGTCTCCGTCGAGGTCAACCACGACCAAGTCAACAAGGCACTGGCCTACGAAGATCCGGGCCTGACCAAGACCGGCACCCTGGCCGATGGCCGTGGCACCTACAGCACTTCCGGCAGCCTTGGCCTGACCAATACGAACGATGGTCGTGCTACTGCGTTCACGTTCTCGGTCAGGAAGACGTTCTTCGACAGCCTCAACGTGATGGCTGCCTACACTCACACGAGTGCAGACGACGTCTGGGATCTCACCTCCTCGCAGGCTGAATCCAGCTACGGCTACCAGCAGCGTTGGGATGGCGACCACCTCGGCGCCACGACCTCGCAATACGAGATCGAGCACCGCTTCATCGCGACCATGGATTACACGATCCAGCTGTTCGGCAACAACGACACACGCTTCGCGCTGGTGTTCAACCGCCAGAGCGGCGAGCCCTACAGCGTGACGTTCGACAACGGTCGTAACTCGATTACGGGTGCGAGCGGATTCTACGGCGGATACGACCTCGCCTACATCCCGAGCGGCGTGAGCGACCCGAACGTCCAGTTCGCGAACGCAGCGGCTGCGCAGAACATCATGCAGTACATCGACGGCAGCAACCTGGCCGCGTACAAAGGCACTTACGTGCCGCGTGATGCCTTCCGCGATCCGTGGCAGACCCGCCTCGACCTGCGCATTACGCAGGAAATTCGCTTCCCGCAATTCGCGGAGGCGATCGGTGAGAACAGGGCGATCATCTACTTCGATATCGTGAACCTGGGCAACCTGCTCGATTCCGGCTCCGGCATCGTGAAGCGTCATGACTTCAACACCAGTGCGCAGATCATCACGAACGGCACGACGTCTGACGGCAAGTTCATCGTCACCGGCATCGATGAAGATGACAGCCTGAAGACCGAATCCGACGTGGGCCAGTCCTCCTGGCAAATGCGCCTCGGCTTCAAGTACGAGTTCTGATCCAGGACTCCGAAAACGAAAGCGAAAACGCCACCTTCGGGTGGCGTTTTTTTTGGCGCCAACTTGACAAGACAGCTCATTTCACTAATTCTTGACGGGTTATGAGAAACCCGACCGCAAACATCATTATTGCCATAATCGACACCCGAACCGTGGTGGGTTGATGCTTGCGCAATGAGCTTCTGAAAAAACCCGCCCTTCGGCGGGTTTTTTCGTTTCAGGAACCGAAAGCCGTGACGGACACAGATACCAGCAACCAGGAATCCTTCTCTTTCGTGGAGGCCGAGCACCGCGTGCTCGAATTCTGGAAGAACGGGCAGGTCTTCAAAAAATCACTCGAGCAGACGCAGAACTGTGCCCCGTACATCTTCTATGACGGCCCGCCGTTCGCGACCGGCCTGCCGCACCACGGTCACCTGGTCGGCTCGATCCTGAAGGACGTGGTGCCGCGCTATTTCACGATGAAGGGCCGCTACGTGCAGCGTCGCTTCGGCTGGGACTGCCACGGCCTGCCCATCGAACACGAGATCGACAAATCGCTGGGCATGTCCTCGCTCGAAGCTGTCGAAAAACTGGGGGTGAAGGGCTACAACGACGAGTGTCGCAAGATCGTGCAGCGCTATACCTCGGAGTGGGAGACGACCATCACCCGCATCGGCCGCTGGGTCGACTTCGAGAACGACTACAAGACCATGGATCCCTCATTCATGGAGTCGGTCTGGTGGGTGATGAAGCAGTTGTGGGACAAGGACCTTATCTACCGCGGCGTGAAGGTCGTGCCGTTTTCCACGGCGCTCGGCACCGTGCTCTCGAACTTCGAGGCGACGTCGAATTACCAGGAAGTCCAGGACCCGGCGATCACCGTCCTGTTCAAAGTCATCGATGAAGATGCGTGGATCTCCGCCTGGACGACGACGCCCTGGACACTGCCTTCCAACCTGGCACTCTGCGTCGGTCCAGACATCGACTATGTGAAGGTCCGGGATGAGACCGGCCGTCATATCTATGTCGCGAAGGAACGTCAGGACGACTTCGGCAAGGGTCACGAGCTCACCGTGGTCGATGAAATGAAGGGGCGCGATCTCGTGGGCAAGCAATACGAGCCGCTGTTCGACTACTTCGCCGATCTCGAGAACGAAGGCGCGTTCCAGGTTGTCTCCGACGACTACGTCTCAACAGAAAGCGGCACGGGTATCGTCCACCAGGCGCCCGCATTCGGCGAGGACGACTTTCGCGTCCTCAAGACCGCGAACATCGACGCGCTGGTGTGCCCCGTCGACATGAGCGGTCGCTTCACCGCCGAGGTCCGCGACTTCGCAGGCATGCACGTCAAGGAAGCCGACAAGCACATCACCCGCTTTCTGAAAGATGCGGGCAATCTCTGGCGCCAGGACGTGATCGTCCACAGTTACCCGATGTGTCCGCGTTCCGACACACCGATCATCTACCGGACCATCGATTCCTGGTACGTGAAGGTGGAGCAGATCAAGACGCGCATCGCCGCCAGCAACCAGCAGATCAACTGGGTGCCGGACCACATCAAGGACGGCCGCATGGGCAACTGGCTCGAAGGCGCAATCGACTGGGCGATTTCGAGAAACCGCTACTGGGGCACGCCGCTGCCGATCTGGATCAACGACGTGAGCGGCAAGGCAATGTGCGTCGGTTCGATCGATGAACTCGCATCGCTGACAGGCGTGCGAATCACCGACCTTCACCGCGAAAACGTCGATCCCCTTACCTTTACCGTCAGCGGTGAGGAAGGCACCTATCGTCGCATCGAAGAGGTACTCGACTGCTGGTTCGAGTCGGGCTCGATGCCGTACGCGCAACTGCACTATCCGTTCGAAAACCAGGCGCTGTTCGAGAAGGGCTTCCCGGCCGAATTCATCGCCGAGGGGCTCGACCAGACCCGCGGCTGGTTCTATACGCTCATCGTGCTGGCGACGGCACTCTACGGTACACATCCGTTCAAGAACGTCATCGTCAACGGCATCGTGATGGCCGAGGACGGCAAGAAGATGTCGAAGCGGCTGCGCAACTACACGCCGCCGGACGAACTCATGGAAACCTATGGCGCCGACGCGTTGCGCCTGTACCTGATCAATTCAGGGCTCGTGAAAGCGGAGGAACAACGATTCTCCGACACCGGCGTGCGCGACATGGTGCGCCGCGCCCTGCTGCCCTGGCTCAATGCCTTCAGGTTCCTGCAAACCTATGCCGTGATCGACGGATGGAAACCCGGCGACCGAACGCCGGAATCGACCAACATCATGGACCGGTGGATCCTGTCACGGCTGCAGACACTGAAGTCGAACATCCAGACAGAGATGGAACACTACCGGCTGTACAACGTCGTGCCGGCGCTGTTCGAGTTCATCGAGGATCTCACCAACTGGTACATCCGCCTCAACCGCTCGCGATTCTGGGCAGAGGAGATGACCGACGACAAGAACGCCGCGTACAGCACGCTCCATCGCACACTTTACGAGCTGAACCTCAGCATGGCGCCGTTCGCACCGTTTCTCGCGGAGACCATCTTCCAGGAGTTCAAGGCGTTCAGTGATCACCTGCCGGAGTCCGTGCACCTGTGCACGTATCCCGAGCCGGAGCCGCGACTGATCGACGAGACGCTTGAGCGCGCCGTCACCCGCATGCAGCATGTCATCCTGCTGGGTCGCCAGAAGCGCAACCAGGAGAAGATCAAGACCAAGTACCCGCTGCCGCGACTCACGGTCATACACGAAGAAACCGGCCTGCTGGACGAGATCCGGCGACTCGAAGCCTACATCCAGTCTGAACTCAACGTTAAGACGATCGAGTACAGCACCGATGAGTCGAAGTTCATCAACCTGTACGCAAAACCCAACTCGCCGGTGCTCGGCAAGCGACTCGGCAAACAGTTCAATCGCTACCGGCAACTCATCGAGGCGCTGGATACCGCACAGATCGCCGCACTGGCCGAGGCAGGTGAAATCGAGCTCGAAGGCGAAACCTTCGGCGTCGACGATATCCTCGTGTTCCGCGAGGCGCGTGAAGGTGCCAATGCACTGTCGGACCGATTCATCTCAATCGATATCGACTGCACGTTGAACGAGGCGCTGATGAAAGAAGGTCTCGCGCGCGAGGTGGTCAATCGCATCCAGCGCTCTCGCAAGGACATGGGCTTCAACGTCGTCGATCGGATTCGAATCGCCTACGACGCGACGCCGGATATCGAAGCCGCGATCGAGGCACACCGCGACTATATTGCCGGCGAGACGCTCGCGGTCGAAATGATGCAAACGAAGGGATCGCATGCGCTCAGCTTCGACATCGATGACGACAGCCTGTCGATGACACTGACGCGCGCCTGACGGCGTCGCACGCTGCTAGGCGGACTGCCTCGCGCGTAGCGCGGTATGTACTTCCGAGAGAAACTCGTCGACGCTGAACGGCTTTTTGATGAACCAGGCAAGCGGGTCGCTTGCGATGTTGCGAGCGACCTGTTCCTGATGGTAGCCACTGACCAGCACGACCGGCACCTTCGACCCTTCGCTCCGAATCCGGCGATAGAGCTCGCCGCCTGACATTTTCGGCATGGTGCAATCCAGAACGAGCAGGTCGTAGGCGCCGCCTGCCGCTTCGAACAGCGCGAGCGCCTCCTTGCCGTCCTCCGCCGCAGAGAGCTGGAAGTCGTCGCTTTCAAGGATCGACATCATCAGGCTG
>JAGRIN010000014.1 GCA_020443245.1 Pseudomonadales bacterium | reverse complement strand
ATAAAACAGGTTCAGGAACAGCGTCTCCAGGATGTCGTCCCGGTGATGGCCCAGTGCGATCTTGTTGTATCCATTAACGCTCGCGAACTTGTAGAGAATCCCGCGCCGAAATCGTGAGCACCAACCGCAGTAAGTCTTGCCTTCGGGCACCATATCCGTCACAAGCGAGTAAGTGTCCTCCTCGAGGATCCGATACGGTATGTTGATCGACTCGAACCACGCGGGCAGTACATCCGCCGGGAAGCCGGGTTGCTTCTGGTCGAGGTTGACCGCCAGTATCTCGAAGTCAATCGGGGCGTGCTGGCGCAGGTGCATCAGAAGGTCCAGCATCGTGAGCGAGTCCTTGCCGCCGGAAATGCAGACCATCACGCGATCGCCATCCTCGATCATGCCAAAGTCACTGATCGCCCTGCCGGTCTCACGCCTGAGCCGTTTATGCAGCTTGTTCTTCTCGTAGCGAGCCTTCTGGGTCATCATGTCAGTGCAGTTCGATGCAAAACCGCCATTTTACACCAATCGCCCGCTCTCCCTGTCAATATGCGCTTCATCATTGCTTTTCTCCTTGTCCCACTCTCCATCGCCGCCTGCGCGGGAGAGCCGCCTCCCAATCCCCGAAGCGGCGGCGTGATACTGCAGTACCACCACGTGAGCACCGAGACACCGTCGATCACGAGCATCGCGCCGGCCCTGTTCGAAGAGCACATGGATTACCTCGCGAACCAGGGGTTCGAGGTCTGGCCGCTCGGTCGCCTCGTCGCGGCCGTCCGGGCAGGCGAATCGTTGCCGCCGCACGTCGTCGCCATTACATTCGATGACGCTTACGTCAGCATCTATGACACGGCCTTCCCGATACTCAAACGACACGGTTTTCCGTTCACGATATTCGTTGCGACCGAATACATCGATACCAATCCCGACCAGTACCTCTCATGGAACCAGCTTCGTGAGATGAAAGCAGCCGGCGCGACCATCGCCAATCACAGCCATACCCACACACACCTGCTGCGCCGGAATGCAGGCGAGTCACCGGACGACTGGCGGCGACGCATCAAAGCGGACATCGAGCACGCGCAAACGTTGATTGAACAGCACCTGGGCGATGCGACGAAGCTCATCGCCTACCCCTATGGCGAATACGACGATGACGTCATCGGCATCATCGACGAAATGGGTTTCACCGGCTTTGGCCAGCAGAGCGGTGCGGTCGGCCCCACGTCGAGATTCGAGGTACTGCCGCGTTTTCCGATGGGTGGCCCCTACAGCGCATTCGAACCTTTAAAGACCAAGGTGGCGACGCGCCCGATGCCGATACGAACCGTCACGACGAGCCCTCTCGTCGGCGACAACCTACGCCCGGTCCTCACCCTGGATTTGCTGAGGACAGACCTGCGCCAGGACCAGCTCGTCTGCTACGGCCCTGGCGGCGGGCGCATCGAGGTCAAGCAGGTTTCGCCGTCGCGGTTCACCGCGCAGGCAGGAAACGATATTCCCGTCGGCCGTTCGCGATACAACTGCACGATGCCCGATGAATCCGGCGCGCGCTTCTATTGGTTCTCCCAGCTCTGGATCAGGAAGGAACCCGACGGTTCCTGGTATCCGGAACCCTGACGGCGATTACAGGCCGCGCAGCACTGCGATGGGAGGCGTGCGAACGACTTTCAGCGTCGCAAGCGTACCGACAATCCCGATCAGTACCGTACCCACCGCCGGCCCAAGCAGCCACAGTTCCGGATTGAACTGGAATTCGAGCTCGAAGATCTCTGTTTCGAGGAAGTAGACAGTCGCCTCGGCGCCAAGTGTCGCGAGCAGTCCCGCCAGGAATCCCAACGCGCAAAACTCCACGACCAGGCTGCCCATGACGGTCCTGCGGGAAGCACCCAGCGTCCGCAGGATCGCGTGCTGCTTGAATCGCTCGTCCATGCTGGCCTGGATACTCGCCAGCAGCACAAGACCGCCTGCCACCATGATCAGTACCAACACGAGCTCGATAGCAAGCGTCACCTGCGCGATGATGGCCTTCACCTGCGCGATGAGCGCATCGACCTCCAGCACCGTCATTGTCGGATAGTCGCGAAGCAACTCGTTCAAGAACAGCTTCTTCGAAGGGGGCAGCGTAAAGCTCGTCATATAGGTCGACGGAAAGTCGTCCAGCGCACCCGGCGAGAAGATGATGTAGAAGTTCGGCTGCATGTTGTCCCACGCCACGCGGCGGATGCTCGCGACCGCGGCGGAAAGTGTTCTCCCCTGGATCGTAAACGTGAGCACGTCCCCGACCTTGATGTGATTGCGTGTCGCAATATCACGTTCCAGCGAGACCAGCGGCGGGCCTTTGTAGTCCTCAGCCCACCACTCGCCAGACAGGATGTGATTGTCGTCCGGCAGCACGCCGGCGAAAGTGAGATTGCGATCCGAACTCGCCCGGGGCCCCGGCGCTTCCTCTTCATCTTCAGCGTGGCCGCCCTCACCGGCCCGGGTCGACTCGCCGTTGATCTGCGTGATGCGACCGCGGATCATCGGGTAAAGGGGCTGCGAGGCGATGCCGTTGCGGGCAAGCAGCGTCCTGATCGGCGCCACGTCTTCCGGTGAGATATTGATTGCGAAGTGATTGGGCGCATTTTCGGGGATCTGCGCACGCCACTCATCGACCAGTGCCGTCCTGACAAGATAGAGAATAAGCAGGAGCATGATCGCGAGACCGAACACGAGTATCTGCATCGTGTTCTGTTGCCCGCGGCGCTGCATTCCGGCAAGCGCCAGCCTGAACACACTTCCCGCCTGCATGCCGAGCACGCGGGAACTCCGGAGCAGGCTGTAGGCGATGACCGAAAGCACGGCGACAGCGACGAGGGCCCCCAGGAAGATCAGCGACGTGAGGTAGAGATCCTTGCTGTACCACCACATCAGCCCGAGCGTGCCGATCACAGCGGCCCCGTAGGTCAGGCGATCCGTTGTGGACGCATCTGCCAGGTCCCGACGAATGACGCGTACGGGCTCAGTCGCGCGCAACCGAAGCAAGGGCGGCAACGCATAAGACAAGAGACAGACAAATCCGGTCACCATGCCAAGCCACAACGGCAAGGCGCCCGGCGGCGGAAGTTCCACGGGAATGTATGGCGAGAGGACCTGGGTGATGCCGAGTTGGACAACGAAACCGATCGCGCCGCCGGCCAGGGTTGCAACGGTGCCCAGCGCGAGAAAGATCACAATGAACAGACCGTCGATCATGGACGGCGTCGCGCCAAGGGTCTTCAGCACCGCCACGTGGTCATAGTGCCGCAGTGAATAACGCTGCGCGGACAAAGCGATCGCAACGCCAGCCAGTACGACACCGAGCAGCCCACCGAGCAGCAGGAAACGTTCCGCGCGGTCCAGTGCATTACCGACGCTGGCGGCACCTTGCTTCACGCCAAAGAGGCGCGCGTCTTCGCCCAGGTGCGGTTCGACCCACGATTCAAACTCATCCAGCCGGCCGGCATCTCCCGCGAACAGGTAGCGATACGACACCCTGCTTGCCGGTTGAACGACTTCTGTCTTCGGTACGTCGACCAGGTTCATCATCACCCGGGGGCCTGCGGCGCTGGAGAACCCGCCGCCGCGATCAGGTTCCTTGATCAGCACCTTGCCAACCCTGAACTCGGCGACACCGATCTCGACGGTATCACCGATCGAAACATCCAGCGATGGCACGAGACGGCTCTCGAGCCACACTTCTCCCGGCGCGGGACCTTTGTCGACGACAAACCCGTTGATAAAGGGCTCGTTCGAGGCGATCAGCGTGCCGCGTAGCGGATAGTTGTCACTGACTGCCTTGACCGATGACAACTGCGCACGGTCTTCGGCAAAGACCATCGACAGGAACGAAAGCGTCTGTGCACGACGCAGCCCCAGGGCGTCGGCGCGTTCTAGGATGACGGGGTCAATCGGCTCACCGCTCGCAATCACGCGGTCTGCGGCAAGGAACGTCGCCGATTCCAGCAGGAGCGCCTTGTGCAGCCGATCGACGAGCAAGGTAATCGTGGTGACGGTGCTGACGGCAATGACCAGCGACAAGAGCAGCAGCGTCAATTCGCCGGAACGCCAGTCCCGCCAGAGTAACTTGAGAGCGAGGCGGACGTTCACGCAGGCGCCCCGGCCCCTTCCGGTACCAGCATCCCCGATGCAATGGAAATCGACCGCCCGCAACGACCCGCAAGCCGTTCGTCGTGGGTTACCAGCACGAGTGTCGTGCCGAATTCGGCATTCAGGTCAAAGAGCAGGTCAATCACGTTTGCGCCGGTGCGCGTATCCAGGTTGCCGGTCGGCTCGTCAGCGAACAGGATCTTCGCGGACGACGCAAAAGCACGGGCAATGGCAACCCGCTGCTGTTCACCACCCGAAAGCTGGCGCGGGTAGTGATTCAGGCGATGCGACAGCTCGACCCGCGCCATGAGTTCCCGCGCCTTCTCCTCTGCGTCAGGGTCCCGCTTGAGCTCCGCCGGCAACATGACGTTTTCGATCGCGGTCAGCGAGTCAAGTAACTGGAAGGTCTGGAAGACAAACCCCACCATCTCGCTGCGAACATGGGCACGTTCCTCCTCGTCCATCGCGGTAATCTCATAAGGCCCGAGAAATACCTTGCCGCGGGTGGGCACATCGAGCCCTGCAAGCAACGACAGGAGCGTCGTTTTGCCTGACCCGGAGGCCCCGACGATGGCGACAGTCTCCGATTCCTTGATTTCGAGGTCGATCCCTTTCAAGATTGTGAGCTGGCCAAGCGCCGTGTCGACCGCTTTACCCAGGTCAACTGCCCTGATCATGTCACTGCTATTCACTCGTCCGAAGCTCCTGTCGTTACTGCTGTTGCTCGTAGTGCCTTTCCCTGCTTATACGCAGGAACGCACCATTCTGGTCTTCGGCGACAGCATCAGCGCCGCCTACGGCATGGACCCGGACAAAGGCTGGGTTCACCTGCTCGGTGAACGCCTCAAGCGCGAGGGCATCACTGCACGTGTCGTCAATGCCAGTGTCAGCGGAGAAACCACTGGTGGTGGTCTGGTCAGGTTACCGAAAACCCTCGAGGTCCACCAACCCGATCTCGTCGTGCTCGAACTCGGTGGTAACGACGGTCTCCGAGGTTACCCGCTGGACAAGATCCGGGACAACCTGGCTGCGATGACCGGCATGGCAAAGTCGGCAGGCGCCAACGTGCTCCTGGTAGGCATGGTGCTGCCGCCAAACTATGGCAAACGCTACACGCAAGGGTTCGAGGCACTGTTCAACGAAATCGCGGCCGAGAATCAGGTTGCATTCCTGCCCTTCCTGCTGGATGGCATCGCGACGCCACAGAGCCTCCTGCAGCGCGACGGCATCCACCCCAAGCCGGAGGCGCAGGCACTGATGGTCGACCAGGTCTGGCCGAAAGTCGTGGAGCTACTCGGTCCCGGCGACCACGGGGCCACGGACGCCGTCGGCAAGTAGCTGCTCGCGGTCCCGCCAGTCAGGCATCACGCTGCCCATCAGGTCGTAAAAGGCACGATCGTGCGAGAAATGACGCAAGTGGCAGAGTTCGTGAGTCGCCACAAAATCGATGGCCGCGAGCGGTTTTTGCATCAGCAGGATGTTGAAGCACAACTCGCCGCTCCGTGAACAACTCCCCCACCTCGCCTTCATACGCCGGTAGGTGATTCGCGTGGGCGGCAGGGAAAAGCCGAATCGCTCCCGGCATGCATCCACGCGTTGTGGCAAGAGGCGTCGCGCCTCGTCGCGATAGAACTGTTCGATGGCTTGACGCACCTTGTCCGGATTGTCGGGAGAAGCAGAGCGAACGACGAGCCGATCTTCCCCGACACTGACGTGCCGCGTACGCCCATGAACCAGCGCAAGCGCGAGCGGCTGCCCGAGGTAGTCGTGCATCTCACCGTCAACGTAACGGGGTAAAACCGGCAAAGGCAAGCCGGCAAGCGCGTCCAGGGACTCGTCAATCCATGCATGACGCGAAGCAAGGAATGACTCGATGTCATGCCACGCGCAATTGAGCGGTACGCGCATCTCGACAGGTTTGTCACGGAACACGTGGATCGCCATCGTCTTGCGGCGCTGGCGCAGGATGAATATCTCGACGTCCCGTCCGGCGATCGCAAGTGTACGCTGGTACTTCACGCGTGGCGCGCGGACCCGCCGAGGCACGGCGGGGACATGGGCGCATCACCATGCCGCTCGCGCCACTCGGCCTCGGTGTAAGTGTGGATGGCCAGCGCGTGGACGCCCCCACTCAGTTCTTGTGCAAGCGCCTGGTTCACGAGGCGGTGGCGCGCCACAAGCCGCTTGCCTTCGAAATCTTCCGAAACGAGCACAACCTTGAAGTGGGTTTCCGAACCTGGCGGCACATTGTGATTCCCGCTTTCGTTGACCACGTCGAGATGGACGAGATCGAACGCCTCGCTCAACTTCTCTTCGATTCTTGACTGCATCGTCATGGCGTCATTATACACGACGCATGTGCCGCAGTGACCGGACTAGCCCTTCTCGTCGAGGACAAAAACGCCGTCCCAGTTGGCCGGCGGGGGACTCTGGATGAAGTGCTGGCAGCGGGCAACGAATTTCTTGCTGGGGCCATCGGTCGGCTCGATCGACGTGCACAGCTTGAACGCCGCGAGCGCGTCCTCGAAGTTCCTCGCTTCATAGAGTTTGCGTGCCTTCTCGAACTGCACGACGAGGTCCGCCATGAGCCCGGTCGTCCTGCCCTTGCGATCCAGCAATTGATAGACGGTGACGGGTTCGCTCTTGCCGACCACGCGAATCGTGTCGAGTTCGCGAACGTCGACGTCGTTACGGCATCGCTCGTAGGTGTGTTCCGAGATCATGATGCCCGAGTCGTAAGCCTTGTTTGCGCCTTCGAGACGCGAGGCCAGGTTCACCGTGTCGCCCATGACCGTATAGTCCATCTTCTGCACGGAGCCCATGTTGCCGACGACCATCGGCCCTGAGTTCAGGCCCATCCGGACATGAATTGCGGGGTAACCCAATGCCATGAATCGCTCACGCATCGGCTCGAGTGACTTCCACATGTCAATCGCGGCGAAGCATGCGCGACGCGCATGGTCCTCCTGGATCGCCGGCGCACCCCAGAAAGCAATGATCGCATCGCCTTCGAATTTGTCGACCGTACCCTCATACCTCAGGATGTAGTTACACATTTCCGTCAGGTAATCGTTCAGTACCTGGACCAGTTCCTTCGGTGTCATCTTCTCCGAGAATGACGAGAAACCGGCAATATCCGAGAAATACGCGGTCATCTCTCGCTCTTCACCCCCGAGAGACAGCTTGTCGGGATTCTTCAGGATATCGGCGACAACGCGCGGAGAAAGGTACTGGCCGAATGCGTCGCGGATCTGCGCCTTCTGGCCGAGTTCGGAGAGATAGTAGCGCGCGTTGATTGCGACGATGCCGACAAGCGATGCGATGAGCACATAGCTCATCGACAGCACGTAACCGAACGAAACATAGAACCAGGATGCCATGACGACGAACACCAGCAGCACGCCGAAGCTGAGGACGTTGCGCCGGAGCGGACTCGCGATCAGGCTGGTCCCCATCAAAAAGAACATCATGAGCAACGCAACGATCACCTCGACACCCGTCCCGGCCGCACGAAGTGGTCCGTTCCGAAGGAGCGTCGTGATCGTATCGGCGATCACCTCTACCCCGTAAACGTTCCCGACGGGCGTCTCGAACTCATCATGCGCGACCTCCGCCACCTCCCCGATGAGTACGATGCGATCCTTGACGATCGATGACAGTTCCGCAAGTTCTCCCTCGCCCTGCGGGAAGAGTACATCCGCAGCCGAGAGACCGATCACCTGGTGGAGCCACATCGTGCCGCCATCGCCCGACGACGGCAGCAGTGGATAGTCGATGTACATATCGTGGAACTGGTCGAGCGGTACGGTGATCTCATCGCCGATGTGAAGCGTGTTGCCCTCGAGCCTCGGCTCGTCGCCGAGGTAATTCGCGACGGCCTGGACGGCGAAAGGCCATTCGCCCTCTTCGGCGATCTCGGGATAGAGCCGTAACCGGACGATACTCTCGGAAATGGCGCTGTTGGAGAATATGTTGGAGTATCCGGACGCCGTCACGTTGTCGAAACGATCGATGGCGCGATTCATCCCCATGTACTTCCCGTCCTGAATCCGGGCCTGGGATACCAGAAGGACGTTACCCGCCTCGGACAACGCGTCCTCAAGTTCGGGATCCTCGCCATAGGCGCTGTTGAAGTCGAGCAACATGTCGACGCCGATGACCCGGGCGCCCATATGGGACAGGCGGCGGATGATCTTGGCAAGGTCGACGCGGCGCAGCGGGAATACACCGTACTCGTCGTAGAAAGCCTCGTCCGTAAAGACGATCAATATGTCGTCAGCGGGCTCCGTATTGTCGGCGTAATGGGTCCTCAGGATCTGACGATACGACAACGTCTCGTCTTCGATCAGCGAGAAGGTCTCTTCATACTCGAATATCGCCGCCAACAGGAAGACGACTGCAATCGTGATGAGATCGTAGCGGCGCTTGCCGGTGCCCATAGCCTCCCCTGCCGAACGTATTCAGGGCGCAAAAAAAGCCCCTCGGTATGGTAATTCATACCGAAGGGCTTTTACAGCTTCGATGAGGAAGGCTGTCTTGCTCGTCGAGCGGCGCTATTCGCCCTTGGCGGCCTCGTAAAGCGCCGCCTCGTTCTCCTGGAGGTCGACCAGCTTCAGGTCGTTGTACGCTTTCATCAGCATCGGCCGCATATCGTTGTCGTCAGGATTGTCCTGGAAGTAGTCACGATACGAATCCATAACGGCGACATACATGTCGTTCTTCTCGAGAATATCGGCCTTGAGCAGGATGTCACCATCGAGTTCGGAGAGCTTCTTGTCGATTTCGTTCGACGCCGAAGGCGCGAGCCACACCAGCGTCGAATCCGAACGCGGCACGAACTTCCCGAGACGATCGACAACTTCGACGTGGTAATCGTAGCTGCCGGGCTTCATGTCGGGCACGTCGTAACGAATCATCTCAGCCGAGGATTGCGCGGGCACATCGTGAGACTCCCCGTTGATAACGAGACGGTAGGAAACTTCGGGGCAGACATTGCGCCATACAAGTGACGGATGACTGGTCGACAATGCCACCTTGGAGACGGTGCGCAGCCTCATGTCGCAAACCTGGTCGGTCCCGACACTGCGACGCACCGTGGTGTAACGCTGCACCGCCTGGAACTTGTTCAACAGGCTCTGGAAGAGGCTCGTGGATTCTTCTTTTGGCTTGGAAAGGCTGCCGCTCACCACCGCAATGTCGTCATCACCGATTTTGATGACGGTATTTGCGCCCAGTTCCTGCGACAGGCCGGTTTCCTGGTTGATCAGCTTGCCGCTGCCATCCTCGCCCGTCTTGATCTGGTATCCGGCAAACAGGTACTTCGTCCGGTTTACCGGACGCCACGCCGTGCCGTTACGTGTGTACTGTACGTCGCCTTCCACCTGTACGAGCTTCGCCACTGGCGCATCGGCCAGCGCGACGCCTGAAATACCGGGTAAGACGGCGAGAAGCAGAGCCACAAGGCCAAATTTGGTCAGTTTCATTCCCCTTCTCCTTCGCTTGAGTGCGCCCAGGTAGCCGCGCCTTTGATCGAACGGGCCACATTGTCGAGGCAATCGACCGCTGTTTCAAGATCATCATAAAACGGATCGTGAAACACCATTCTACCGCTCGTCGGTGGAATCCCTCTGCCTGTCCGCAAGCGCGGAAGCCGCTCAGGATGCGTCGTATTCGAGTACGATGCCGGCGACCTCGATCCGGTCGCCCTGTTCGAGCTTGCGTGACTTGAAGCCGATCGGCTCACCGTTGACGAGCGGCACCCTGTCCTTGTCCTTGCCGCCATCGACGTGAATGATGAAGTGTCCCTGGGGCCGGCGCGACACCGCGGCAACCTGCACGCCTGGCTCGCCGATCGTCGTGAGCCCTTCATCGAGTGCGATCACGGTTCCCTTCTTCGAACCCTGGACCACATTCAGGACCGCCTTGCCGGGGCCGGATGACGGCTTCACGTCCTTTGCGGCGCCCGGCAGCGGCGCCTTGCTACGCCCCGCCGGCGAATCCGCGATCAGGAACTTGAGCATGTGCTCGCCGATGGTCACCACATCCTCGTGCCGGAGCACCTGCTGCTTGACGCGTTTGCCGCCAATATAGATCCCGTTGGTGCTGCCCTCATCGGTGATGATGACTTTGCCGCCCACACACTGGAGCGAGGCGTGATTGCCGCTGACGGCAGGGTCCTTGATGGAAATGTCACAGTCGGAACGACGCCCGATTCGGGCGGAATCGCCTTCGATCGTGATCTGGTCGATTGGCTTGTTGTCCTTGAGGACAATGATCTTCACGTCCGCATTAATCCTTCGCTACTCGAACCAGTTGATGATTCTTCGGAATACGCCGCCGTTTGCGGGATAGGGTTTGTTCACCCGGGCGAGCACGACAGAGATATTGTCCTTGCCCCCGCTCGCGTTGGCCAGATTAACCAGATGACCGGCGGTCTCCGAGAGGTTCTTGCCGAGTTCCCGGAACGTCGTTTCGATGTCCTTGTCCGCCACCAGGTCGGTGAGGCCGTCTGAACACATCAGGTAGATGTCACCGGGCCTCGCCTTGTGTTCGTGGACTTCGACCTCGACGGTCGGCGCCACACCCAGTGCGCGCGTGACCACGTTCTTCTTGGTCGATTCCCTCGCCTCTTCCTTGGTGTACACGCCGCGATCGATCAGTTCCTGGACAAAACTGTGGTCCTTGGTGATCTGTTCGAGACGATTATCACGAAACCGGTACATCCGCGAGTCGCCGATGTGCCCGACGAAGATCTTGTTGTCGTAGAACAGGCTGACGACAACCGTCGTGCCCATGCCGCGGCACTGGGGCTGCGTCTGCGAGACGTGGAACACCGCGCTGTTTGCCTTCTCGATGACGTGCTTGACGATCCGCAGGTCGGTCGGCATGTCGACCGTATCGTCGGAAAGCTCGCCAACCAGTTCCGAGGTCCCCTCACGATAACCGACGAGTTCGTCCACCATGAGGTGCACTGACATGGAACTCGCCACCTCACCCGCATTCATCCCGCCCATGCCGTCAGCGAGCACCGCGACGCCGAGGGGTTCGACACACTTCAGGTAGTCTTCGTTGTGATCGCGAACCTGTCCGACGTCGGTCTGGGCGATAAAGTCGACATAGCCTTTGAGGTTCATGCCTTCGCCCCCTCGGTCTCAGCCTCCAGGCGCTCAAGGCAAATTCGCAAATGTTCCGCCATCTTCTTGCCTGTGGGATATCGTTTTTCCGGCTTCTTGCCGATCGCATTGTGAATGACCTTACGCAGTGTCGGCGGGATGTCAGGCCGGAACTGCTTCACGTCGATCGGCGGATCGTGAACGATCGAATACATCAGGGTCGCCATCGTATCGCCCTTGAAAGGCAGGCCACCCGAGGACAGCTGGTAGAGGACCACGCCAAGGGAAAACAGGTCGGAGCGGCCGTCAACGCGCTTGCCCATGCACTGTTCCGGTGACATGTAATTCGGCGTACCGAGCACCGTTCCGGTGCGTGTCTTGCTTGAGTCGGCCAACCTGGCTATCCCGAAGTCCGTAATCTTCACATTGCCCGTCTCAGGATCATACATGATGTTAGACGGCTTGATATCCCGGTGGACGACGTGCTGCGTATGGGCGTAGTCGAGGGCCTCGGCGCAGGACAGGACGATACGGATCACCGTCTCGAGCGGCAACAGCGCATCGCGCTTGATGTAGCGATCAAGATCGTGCCCTTTCAGCAACTCCATGGCGATGTAGGCGAGGTCACTCTCCTCACCGGCATCGTAAATCGACACAATGTTCGGGTGGCTGAGCCGGCCCGCCGACTCCGCCTCGCGGAAGAACCGCTCCTTCACCTCTGTCAGTTCGTCAGGTTCGAATTCGGCGGAGAGCGCCATGGTCTTGATGGCGACCTCGCGGTTGATCTTGGGATCCTTGCCGAGGTAGACGACGCCCATCGCGCCCTGGCCCAGTTCCTTCTCGACCTGGTAACGACCAAGCATCGGCTTTTCGACCGAACCATCGTCATTGACCAGCGTCTGTGAGAGCAGGCTTTGCGTCGCGCCGCCCATCAGCACGGCGTCATCCATCGTCTCGCATCGTTTGATCCGTTTTGCGACATCCCGGTAGTCCGGGTTCACGCCGGAGATGAACTCGTAGGCCGCCTGCGCCTTGGCAAACTGCCTTTTGCGCTCGTAGTCCCGGCCGAGGTTGTAGACGAGTTCGAAAGTCGCTTCGTCCCGCGGGCAGCGCTTGAACTTGTCGAACGCCTGGTCCAGGTGGCCCTGGCCCTGGAAAGCGAGGCCCAGCATCCGGTTGCTCTCGGCCGAGTCCGCCGCAGAGATCATCTGCTGGCGTTCGGACAGGATATAAAGGCGCATGGTCATGAGCGCGAGCGTGACGACGCCTGCGAGCATCGCGTAAGTCATGCTGATGACTGTGCCGAAATACACATACAGCACAGTGACCGAGACGATATACCCGAGGTACACGAGCGCCGCCGCGACCATCCGCATCCAGAGCGCAGGCAACAACCCGGTTGCCAGGAGCGCAATCAGGAACGCCGCTGTGGCCAGCGTCTCGACGAGTTCACTGGCGGGGCGCAGGGGCGCGCCGTTCATGAGCGTGTTGATGGTATCGGCGATGATTTCGACCCCGTAGACGGGTCCGACGGGCGTGTTGAATTTATCGTGGGTGACTTCCCAGGTGTCGCCCACCAGGACGATCTTGCCGCCGAACACATATTTGTATTCTTCCTGCTCATCGGGCGGCAGGTCCTTCAGCCGCAGGATGTCGAGCGCCGAGAACCCGGCCTGTCCCTGGGAAAGATACTGCGTCCCCGCGTCCAGCGCGGGGAAGTCGATATAGATGTCGCCGAA
This sequence comes from Pseudomonadales bacterium, assembly GCA_020443245.1. Classification (GTDB taxonomy): domain Bacteria; phylum Pseudomonadota; class Gammaproteobacteria; order Pseudomonadales; family Azotimanducaceae; genus JANQJA01. The sequence goes on along the minus strand of JAGRIN010000014.1, from coordinate 6,438 downwards.
CTGGTCCAGCGGCGCGCGTACATCGCCCAGCACCAGCGTGTCGTCCTCAAGACGCGGCTTCACGCCCCAGTACATCGCGAGCGCCTGGATCGCAAGCGGCCAGCCATCCTCATTGTTGGTGACTTCGGGGTACACCCGCAGCCGACCCAGGTTGTCGACGAGCGTGCTCGTTGGCGAGAGATTGGAGTAGCCGGTCTTCGCAACCGCCCGGAGCACGGGGGTCGGGTATGAGAGCCCGACAAACTTGCCGTCCTCGAAGTTGGCATAGGAAACCAGCAGCACGTTGCCCGCCTCTTTGAACATCGCAGCCGTGGGTTCGTCTTCACCATAGCTGCTCTTGAAGTCCATCAGGAAGTCGAGCGCGATTACCTTCGCACCGAAACCGCCGAGAATTTCGGCGATCTTGCCGAGATCGGTGCGGCGGAACGGAAAACTGCCGTACTCGTGGTAGAGATCCTCATCGAGCGCAACGATCGCAATCTTGTCGCTCAGCTTCGCCGTGGCCGGATCGCCAAGCGAAGAACGGAGGATCTGGCGGAACGAGATCGTCTGGTCCTCCAGAAGGGAGAAGATCTCATATCGCTCGGAAGGGATCGTCAGGATCAGCAGCCCTAACGTGAGCGCTACGTCCCACCGCTTCAACGGGTTTTTCATTTGTATTGTTCCCAGGTTTCCGGCCGACGCCCAGGTCGGCGCACCCTAGCCCGCGCGCCATCGTTATCCTGACGCATCAGCCGATTTTGCGCTATGAGAAAGGCCATGTCTAATCCCCGCCGGACCACCGGCACCGGTCGCGCACCCCGCGGGATTACTGTATTCTTCCCGCTTTTCCAGACACCAGACGCCCATGCTGACCGTCATCTCGCCCGCGAAGACGCTCGACTTCGATACGCCACCCACGACGAAAAAAGCATCCGTTCCCGAACACCTGACGCGTTCGCGGGAACTCATTACCCGCCTACGCAAGGAAACGCCGGGTTCACTCTCGAAGCTCATGGGCATCAGTCCGAAGCTCGCGGAGCTGAACGCGCAGCGCTACAAGGACTGGAAGACACCCTTCACCACGAGCAATGCCCGTCCGTCCATCTTCGCGTTCAAGGGCGACGTCTACCTCGGCATTGAGATCGAAAGCTACGACGCGAAGGACCTGAACTTCGCGCAGAAGCACCTGCGTATCCTGTCAGGCCTGTATGGCGTGCTGCGCCCGCTCGACCTGATCCAGCCGTACCGCCTCGAAATGGGCACGAAGCTCGAGAACAAGCGCGGCAAGGACCTTTACGAATTCTGGGGAGAAACGATCACCCGTGCACTCGGTGAAGAACTCACACGACATCGCGACAAGACGCTCGTCAACCTCGCCTCGAACGAATACTTCAAGTCCGTTCACCCGGACGGCTTGCCGGGTCGCGTCATCACGCCGGTGTTCAAGGACTATCACAAGGGCACCTATAAGGTGATGTCGTTCTTCGCCAAGAAAGCGCGCGGCCTGATGAGCAGCTTCATGGTGAAACACCGCATCGACAAGCCGGAAGAACTGAAACAGTTCGACATCGACGGCTACCGCTTCAACGAAACCTACTCAACCGACACCGACTGGGTGTTTACCCGGAAAGCGTGAGCCGCCTCGGAATCGTCGTCAATCCGATGTCAGGGCGCGATGTGCGCCGGGTTGCCGCGCGCGCGAGCACACAGACGCATCACGACAAACAACAGACGGTGACACGTCTCGTCCTGGCGGCACTGGAACAAGGTGTAACCGACGTCTACCTGGCCAACGAACCGTTCCGGATCAACTCGCGCGCGATCGAGAACCTGCCACAGCGTGAGCAGGCGCACCTGCTGGACTTCCGTCTTACCCACACCGCACAGGACACCGAGACGATGGTAAACCTGATGTGGGAGGAAGGTTGCCGCACATTCATCGTACTGGGCGGCGACGGCACCAACCGGATCGTGTCGAGGACACGACCTGACGCGGCCATGCTGCCCCTGTCGACGGGCACGAACAACGTTTTTCCCTACATGATCGAAGCGTCCGTCGCCGGCGCCGCGGCGGGCCTTGTCGCGAGCGGCCGCGTGCCGGTGGCGGGCAACTGTCCCCGCGCGAAACGCGTGCACGTCACGACAGAAACGACCTCCGACTTTGCACTGGTCGACGCCGTACTCCTGCGCAACGACATCCTCGGCAACTTCCTGCCGTTCGAGGCCGAGAAAATCGCGGCGCTCATCCTCGCGATCGCGGAACCCGCCTCGATCGGCATGTCGCCCATTGGCGGCTACCTCATGCCGTGCTCGCAGGACGACGATGCAGCTGTTTCGATCGTCACCGGCAAGCCGGCCGTCGCCCAGATTCGCGCGCCCATCTCGGCCGGGTTGTATGGTGACATCCCGGTAAGCCGCATCGAACGCATTCCCCTCGACCAATCCGTCACCCTGGAAGGTCCCGGCATTCTCGCGTTCGATGGCGACCGGGAAATCAAGGTGGCTGACAAAGAGAAAGTGACGGTCACCGTGCGCCGCGACGGTCCCTATCTCATCGAACCACGCCGCGTCATGGCCGCCGCGGTCAAAACCGGTGCCCTGGCCGGAACGAGCAATACCCCCGGCTGAACGGTCGGTTGGCGGCCGCCGCCGCGGGACGATACTATTGCCCTTCAATCTGAAAGTGATCGAGGTCTGGACGTGAAGCTCTGCCTGCTGGTACTCGCGCTCGTCATGTCGCTCCCCGCCTTCCCGGCAACCAGCGATTCGGGCGGCGCGGACGATAATGCCAGGACGCTGATCTGGCCCGATGGCACACGTTACGTGGGCGGCGTCGAGAACGGCAAGCGTTCCGGCAAGGGCACGATCTACTGGCAGGACGGCACGCGCTTCGTCGGCACCTTCAAAGACGACAAACGCAACGGCCCCGGCACGATGATCCTGCCGGACGGCACGCTCTACAATGGTTACTTCAGGGACGACAAGCTCGTCGAGGCGCCGGTCGAGTCCGGGGCCCCGGAGGCGAACGTGCCGGAGTCCGCGATTGCGGCGGCACAGGCGGAACAACCTGCCGCTGCCGCGCAGGCAAAGCCTGCCGAGCCCGCCATGACGCCCGCGCCCGCCAAGGACCCCGCGCAAGCCGCAAGCCCCGCTCCGGCAAGCGACGTCGCGCAGGCGCCGGTAGCGAAAACCCCGCCGCAGAAGACACCGCCGCAGCAGGCACCGATGACGATCGAGCATGTGACGCGGATGACCGACAAGGTCAAGGACGAAGTCGTCAACGTGGTGAACCTCTGGTCGGCTGCGTGGGAAGAGAAGAACGTCCCGCAATATCTCGCGTGGTACTCGAAGGATTTCGACGTACCCGGTCACCAGAGCCGGAGCCAGTGGGAAGCGCTGCGCCGCTCCCGCATCCGGCGCCCCGCCAGCATCGACATCGACATCCGGTTCGACAAATTCGAGATCGTCAAACCCGACGTGGTGGATGTCACTTTCCAGCAGAAATACAGCTCGGATGTGTACAGCGACGTGACCAACAAGCGCCTGCGCCTGCGCAAGGAAGGGACCAACTGGCGGATTCTCGACGAAGCCAGCCTCTAGCCCGCTCCCCGCGCGGTGTCCGTCGACTTTTCGATTGCTTGACTTAAGTCAACGATAATCTCTGAAACTTGCCCATTATTGATTTTGGTTCATCAATGAGGGTAAGAGCATGAGTGTGCTTGAGCAGGTTCGCGAGTCCGACGACCGCAAACAAGAACTGGTCGACAGCTACAAGACGCTGATGGAAGTCAGCTGGAACTTTGATTACGAAACCGACATCGAGAAGGTCAAGGACCTTTATACACGGGCCAAGAACAACCAGTGGAATGCCGACGAACTGGACTGGGATGTCACCATCGACCCGTCCAACCCGATCATGCGGCGCGAGAACACGCAATACTACGACATGCCGTTCTTCAAGCGATTCTCGCCCGCGCAGCAGGAAACGTTCATCGCGCATTCCACGGCGCAGATGCTTTCCCAGTTCCTCCACGGTGAGCAGGGCGCGCTGCTCACCGCCTCGACCATCACGCACGGGATCGAGGACGTACGCGCCAAATACTACGCCGCGAGCCAGACGATGGACGAGGCGCGTCACGTCGAGGTCTACGACCGGTACGTCAACAAGATCGCGATGCACTACCCCATGGTGGGCTGGCTCAAGAAACTGGTCGACGTCACGCTGAAAACCCAGGACGTCCACAAGATCATGATCGGCATGAACATGATCATTGAGGGACTGGCGCTCGGCGCTTTCAACAACATGTACCGCCAGACGGACGAGCCGTTGCTCAAGTCCATCACCTTCAACGTGATGCGAGACGAATCCCGTCATGTGTCCTTCGGTCATGTGTTCCTTGGTCCACGCGTTGCGGCGATGCACGCGGACGACCGTGAAGAACTCGCGCAATTCGCTTTCGATGCGGTGAAGATCCTGGTCGACGGCCAACAGGATGTCGACCCGGGCTTCATGAAGGTCCTGGAGGTCAGCGGCATAGACCCGAACGACTTCATGGGCGGCATGAAGGAAGCAGCCGAACAGGGACTCGTCCAGGACCTGCCACCCGGACAAGTGCATTCGCTGAAGGACCTCATGATTCCGGCACTGGTTCGCGCCGGGCTTGTGACACCGCGGACAAAGGAGCTCTTCGAAGGCGCCGGCATTCCGGTGAACGAGGACCTGCGCATCCTGGAGTCGATGGAAGATGCCAAGTCGGACATGAGCATCCTGAACCAGGCTGGCGCCAACTACTGATTGCCGGCTGTGAAGTTCGACTCAAACGACGCAAACGGCATACTTGCCGAACTCCCCGAGGCGCTGCTCATCACAGCGCTTCGGGGCGAAATTGTATTCGCGAACCGTGCGCTCACGCGCCTGACGGGCTTTTCCGCGGACGAGGTCATCGGCAAGGACGTCAGCATCCTGCTTCCCACGCCCGAACGCCGGCGTGTGCAGGTAAAGGAGTGGCTCGCGCGCTGGGCGGACGACCCGGATGCTGAATCGCTCCGCTACCTGAACCTCGAGGCTGCAACCAAATCCGGTGAGGCGCGCCTCGTGAGCCTTCGGGTTTCGAAACACGAGGGCGGGGACGAACCACTCTTCCTGGTGGTGCTTCGCGATGTCACGGCCCAGCACGAAACCGTCGCGCAGTTGCGCCATGCGCAACTCGTCACCAACCGAATCCTGGCGATCGGTGAGGATGGCGTACTCAGCATTGACCCCTCGCATCGCATTACGTACTGGAACGGCACGGCGGAACGTATCTTCGGGTACAGCGAACGGGAAGTGCTGGGCAAACCGATCTCCGTCATCCTGCCGGAGGATGTCGCGTCCCGCCACGAGGCGATGATCAATGAATTTGCGGCTTCAACGTCGGCCTCGAGACTGATGGGTCAACGCGGGGAGATCCGCGGCAGGCACAAGGACGGTCACTTGATACCGCTCGAGGCGTCGATCACGAAGACGACGATCGACGGTGAACTCGTACTGAGTGCACAGGTGCGCGATATCTCGGCACGAAAAGCCGCTGAAGCCGCGGTGAAGCAAAGCGAAGCGCGATTCCGCGCGGTCTTCGAGCATGCACTGGAGGCAATGGCGCTCCTCGCGCCGGATGGCCGGGTGCTGGAAATCAACAGCGCGGCCGCGCAACTGCTGCCCTCTGTACCGATGGATGCTTTCTTCTGGGAACTGGACTGGTGGCGCGGCGACGCGTCCGAGGCGCAGCGCGGTGAACTCAAAGCCAACGTTGAGCGTTGTCGATCGGGCGAGGTCATACGCGCGCGCACGACGCTCGAAGGCGCCGACGGTGCCGATCACGAGATCGACTTCTCGCTCCTGCCGGTGACGGCTGGTGACGGCGAGGTCATCTACATCATTGCCGAAGGACGGGACCTGACGTAGTGGCAAAGATTACCTTCATCGAACACAACGGCACAGTGCACGAGGTCGACGTTCCGGTCGGCACATCGATCATGCAGGCTGCGGTCTCACGGGGTGTGCCGGGCATCGAGGGCGATTGCGGCGGCAAGTGCGCCTGCGCAACGTGTCATGTGTATATTCCGGCGGACTGGAAAGAGAAGTGCCCGCCTGCCGAGGAACTCGAACAGGCCATGCTGGACTTTGCCGTGGATGTCGACGAAAGGAGCCGTCTCGGTTGCCAGATCGAAATGAGTGACGAACTCGACGGCATCACCATCGATCTCCCCGAACGGCAGTACTAACGCCCCAACGAATGTACTAACGCCCCAACGAATGTACTGGCGCCACAACGAATGTACTGGCGCCCCAACGAATATACTGGCGCCCCAACGGAAGTACTGACGCCCCAACGTCGTCCTGAGCGGAGCGCGTAAGCGCGGAGTCGAAGGACCTCTGCGGTACGCCTACCCCCACCATTCTCGACTGCGCACATTGGC
>JAGRIN010000148.1 GCA_020443245.1 Pseudomonadales bacterium | reverse complement strand
TTGGGCGATGATCTCCTTCAACCCGTCGGCCTGGACGAAGGCCTCTGCCGCGTCCAGAAATTCCGAGCTGTCGACCTTGCCTTGCCGGCCATAAACGCTGGCTTGCAGCGCCAGTTCCAGCCGGTCTACCTGCTTCACAAACCGCGCCTCTGCCGTCTCGCCTGCCTCGTATTCGTGCCAGTCGGCAATGAGCGAAGCGCCGTTCGGCAGTTTGCCCAGTATGCGCTCGACCGCCTCGGTTTCCAGCCGCGTCTTCTCGGATTTCTCCACCCGGTCATGCGGCGTGATATCGCCGACGTAGGCTTCGCCGATGTCGTGCACGAGCGCAAGGCGGAGCACCTTCTCCAGTTGCAGTGCCGGATAATCCCGCGCGAGGAGCAGGCACAGCATGGCGTTGCCGAAGGTATGTTCGGCGACCGTTTCGCAATCGGCGGTCGAAATACCCCGCTTCAGCCAGCCCTGCCGGTAGAGTTGTTTGAGCTGGACGATCTCGAACCATGCCCTGATGAAGGCGGGCGCATCGTCGTCCAGGAGAGTGACTGGTATGTCCGCTTTGGTTTGCATCGTTATCCCACACGTTTGGACGCGCATTATAAGGATTGAGAAAACGGTTGCACCGGATAACGACGCCGGAAATACTGCAAGGACAACAACAAAGAGGAAATCGCCGTGAACCTGCTCTCCGCCGAACCGATTTTGCTACCCGTTATCGCCCTCGTGATCTGGACGCTCATCATGCAGGGCTGGATGGTGATCACCCGCGTGCCCGCCATGAACGCGGCCGGCATGGACCCCCAGACCGCCCAGCGCACCGCCGGGCTCGGCGACAAATTGCCGGGCCACGTCCAATGGAAGGCCGACAACTACAATCACCTCATGGAGCAGCCGACGATCTTCTACGCCGCCGCGCTTGCGCTCGCCATCGCCGGTATGGGCGACGGGCTGAACCTGATACTCGCCTGGGTCTACGTCGGTTCTCGCGTTGTGCACAGCATCGTCCAGTCGACGATCAATATCGTCGCGTATCGATTCATGGTGTTCGCAGTCGGCACACTCGCGCTCGCCGCCATGGCCATCAATGGCGCCATTCACCTGATTTGATCCCCGGAGGGAAGTAATGAGCAACACCGGCAGACTCGAAGGCAAAGTCGCCATCATCACCGGCGGCGCCAGCGGCATTGGCGCCGGCACCGTCAAACTGTTTGTGAACGCTGGTGCCAGGGTCGTGATTGCCGACGTGCAGAACGAGGCAGGTGAGGCGCTCGCCTCATCGCTCGGCGATGCAGCCATTTACCAGCACACCGACGTTTCCAGCGAAGCGGACGTCAAAGCCGTGGTCGACCTTGCCGTCGAAAAGTTTGGCCAACTGGACTGCATGTTCAACAACGCCGGGTTCGGTGGCGTTGGCGGTGAGATCGACCAGATCGAACTCGGGGAAGCCTACGACGCGACCATCGGTGTGATGTTCACTGGTGTGTTTCTCGGGATGAAACATGCGGCACGCGTGATGAAGCCGAGACGGCAAGGATCGATCATCAGTACCGCCAGTGTTGCGGGCGTGATGGGCGGCCTGGGCCCGCACATCTATTCGGGCATCAAAGCCGGGGTCATCGGCATGAGCCGATCAGTGGGACTGGAACTCGCGGCGTACAACATCCGCGTCAATTCGATTTGTCCTGGCGGCATTGCTACGCACATCTTCAAGCCGATGATTGAAGGGACCGACGGCAGCAATGAGGACACGCCGGCGATCATGCGGCCGCGGCTTGCGGCGCTGCATCCGATTGCGAGGTCGGGCGAGCCGGAAGATATCGGTAACATGGCGCTGTTTTTGGCGAGTGACGACTCGACGTTTGTTACCGGGCAGCATCTTGTTGTGGATGGAGGGCTTACTGGAATGTTCTATCGTAATCAGCAAGCAGGGATTCAGGGAGGGGCAAACAACTCCTAGAGGCATGTGTGGAGTGCGTCTCTGCTGCGGGACACTCGGCTCGCCCATCACCCGTTCGAGTAGTTCTCGAGATCAACGTTGAATCAGGCGACCCCGATCTATGGGTCAAAAATGGGGCTTGCGTACAAACGTCTGCCGGTTCCACGCAAACCCCACCATACCCATCACGAGATTCGAAACGCACGCCGCCGCAAAGATTCCGGTGAGGCCGAACAGCGCCTTGCCCAGAAACGCGAGCGGCACATAAATCACAAGCATCCGTACAATCGACATGATCGTGGCGGAGATCGGCTTGCCTAACGAGTTGAAGATGGCGCTCGACATCATCAGCACGCCCCATGCGCCGTAGCTGATGGGCACCACCGACAGGAACAGGGCTGCGGTTTCCACCACGTCGGGGTTGTCGTCGAAGATGCGTGCGATCGGATGCGCGAGCAGGTAGAGGACGACGGCGACAAAGAGCCCCCACCCGACCGAGTACCAGAACGAGAGGCGCATCGCGAGATCAGCACGCTGGAACTCTTCGCGGCCCCAGTTCTGGCCGACGAAGGGACCGATGCTGGCAGAGAGCGCGAACAAGGGGATGACGAACATGCCTTCAATGCGCGAGGCGATGCCGAAACCGGCGACGGTTTCCTGGCTGAAGCCGGCCAGCAGGCTCACCACGACCGCTGTCGAAATCGGGCCGATCAGGTTGGTGGCCGTCGCGGGAATGCTCACCGCGAAGATGCGGCGCCAGGACGCGAGGATCCTTGAGACAGTGACGCCATGGAAGTCGATCAGGCCCTCGCGAAACTGGAGTACCCAGAAGGTCAGCGCAAAGAGGACGAGGCGGGAGACAAGGTTGGCGATCGCGGCACCTTCCAGCCCCATCGCGGGCAGCCCGACGAGGCCAAATATCAAGAAAGGCCCGAGCACCATCTGCAGCGCCGCGCCGCCCACCATAAGCGTGCCGGAAATGCTCGCATCGCCGGTCGCGCGCAGGGCATTGGCGCCGACGGACGGAATCGACATGAACACCATGGTGATATACCAGACGGACATGTAGTCATGAACGAGTGGCAAGGTGCGCTCGTCCGCGCCGAGGAGCGTGAAAACCGGGTCGATGGTGAGCCAGCCGGCAATCGCAACGAGAGACATGAGCAGCGTGATGAGCGCGAGGCCGTCGCTGGCGATATGGCGAATCTGCTCCTGGTCGCCCTCACCTACGGTGCGCGCGAGCACGGATGAGACGCCAATGGAGGTACCGAGCCAGATGGACGTGAGTGCGCCGATGACCGGAAAGGTGAAGCTGTAGGCCGCGAGTTCCAGCGTGCCGACGCGCCCGAGATAAAAAGCTTCCATCAGGCCCGCGAGGAGATTGCTCGTGATGCCCAGCACCATGGGGGCGGTCAGGCGCAAGAGTCCCCGGCCCACGGGCCCTTCGGTCAGGCGGGCGGTGACGGTTTTTCTGGGAGGCACGACAAATCAGCCTTGAACAACACTGAAGGCGGGCATTGTAAACCGAAACACCTAGTGGTTATTCTGCCCTTGAATGACTCCGGTGCGGGCCAATGGTCACCAAAGACAATCTCTCGCGCGAAACGCTGAACCTGATCTACAACAACACGAACGACCTGATCTTCCTGATCGATGTTGTGCCCGGTGAGGGGTATCGCTGCGCGTCCGTAAACCAGGCGTACCTGGACCGGACGGGTTATCGGCCGGACCAACTGGTGGGTAGGATGCTGGGCGACTTCCTGCCGGCTGAAGAGTACGCGTATGTTGCGGCGCGCTACGAAGAGACGATCGCCTCGAACGGCCCTTACACCTACGAGACGCGAACGGACCTCTCGGGACAGACCGCCTATATCGAAACGACCCTGGTTCCGGTCTACGATGCCAACGGTGATTGCACCAACCTGATCGGGGTTTCTCGCGATATCACCGAGCAAAAGCGCGAAAAACAGGCGCTAAAGGAAGAAAAACAGCGGGCCGAGAACTACCTGAACATCACCGAGGCACTGATCGTCGCGCTCGACCGGGATGCGAACATCCAGATGATGAATCGCAAGGGCTACACGATGCTGGGCTATCCCGAGGGCTCACTCACCGGCGAGAGTTGGCCGGAGCACTTCCTGCCGGAAGACAAGCGCGCCAAGTTTCGCAACAACTATCGCGAGGCGCTCGAAGTCGGCACGGTTGGCGAAAACGTCAATTATGTTGTCACACGTGCCGGCAAGAAGGTCCTGATCAAGTGGTCGAACGCTGTGATCCGAAACGAGAAGGGCGAGGCGACCGGGGTGCTCAGCTCGGGCGAAGACATCACGGAACGTCGACAGGCAGAGAAGGCGCTCATCGCAAGCCAGCGTGTGCTTGCGGCAGGTGAAGTGGTTTCTGCGGTTGCGCACGACTTCAACAATGCGCTGCAGGGCATTCTCGGCAACATCGAGCTTGCCCTGGCGAACCCGGGCCTGCCACCGGAAATTATCGAGCGTCTCAAAATCGCGACTGACCTGGCGGACGACGCAGCGCGCCGCATCGAATTGCTCCAGCGCTTCGCGACGGCGAGCCCGACTCGCGATCATGCGCCCGTCGAACTGAGCGGACTGATCGAGGATGTCATTGCCCAAACCCGGCACCTCTGGCGGGACGATGCGCTGAAAGCCGGTCGTGTCATCGACATCAAGCGCACCGGGGAGAGCAAACCGTGCTATTCGACGGGTAATGCTGGCGAGCTGCGAAGCGTTCTCTACAACATCGTCAAGAACAGCATCGAGGCCATGCCGCGCGGCGGCACGATCGACATCGCGTTGTCGACGGAAAATGACGCCAACGTCATCACCGTGACCGACACCGGCGAGGGGATGGACGAACAGACAAGCACGCGGGTGTTCCAGCCGTTCTTTTCGACCAAGGGTCTTGAGGCAGGGCGCGGTCTTGGCATGAGCGCATCACACAGCATTATCGTCGCACACGGCGGTTCACTCGTGGTGACGCGCAGCGTGCCGGGCGCCGGCACGACGCTGGAAATACGCCTGCCGCGCTCGGCAGCACCCGACGCCGTGCACGAGGCGGACGACGATGACGCCGCGCCGCGCGCGCATCATATTCTCTGGGTGGACGACGACCCGGAAGTCCGTCGGCTGGCCACACGTTACCTCGAGGCCCTGGGCCACAGCGGGGACGTCGCGGAAAGCGCGGAACAAGCCCTTACGATGATCGAGGCCAAATCCTACAGCCACATTATTACGGACGTCGGGATGCCCGGCATGAACGGCTTCGAGTTCGCGAAAGAGCTGCGCAATCGTGGCTACCAGATCCCCGTCATCGCCCTCACGGGTTGGGGTGAGTCTGCCGGTGGTGCGGAGGCGGGCAACGTGGTCTCCCTCGTACTCGCCAAACCGATTCGCATCCAGGCACTGGCCGAGGCGCTGGACCAACTGGCCTGACCCAACGTGGCATCAGTCGTCGATTGGCGCTAACCTCGGTTTCCTCACACATGCGAAACCCTGGAGAGTCACATGGCCTACGCCCCGGATAACCTGCCGATCTACGATGCCGACAGCCACATCATGGAACTGCCGGATTTCCTGAAGGCGTATGCAGACCCCTCGGTACGTGACGACATTCCGGAAGTCAGCTACAGCGCCTCGCTCGTGACCGACGAGGAAGTCGAGGTCATCGTCTCGCAAGGAAACCGGCACAGCGACGAGCATCGCGCCAGCATGATCGCGTTAGGCGACAAGCTGATCGAAAGCTCGAAAGAGATCCAGGCGCTCGGTGCGTTCAATAAAGCAGATCGTAGCGTGGCGATGGACCTGCTTGGCTTCAGGAAGCAACTGGTGTTCGCAACCCACAGCGTCGCGTTCCCGTTCCATCCGAGTTCGAAGAAGCCAATGGACCTGCGGTATGCGGCGACCCGCGCCCACAACCGGCACATGGCAGACTTCTGCTCGGACGATGACAGGCTGCTCGGTGTCGGGATCATCCCGCTGGATGACTCGAGTCGCGTCATGGAAGAACTGGAGTTTGTGCTCGAATCCAACCTGAAGGCCGTGTGGGTGCCGCATCGGGCGCCGTTCGACAAATCACCCGGCCACGTGGACTTTGATCCGTTCTGGCGATTGCTCGCCGAATCTGGCACGCCGTTTTTGCTGCACGTTGGCGGCTCGCCGCTGCAGGCCTTGAAGGTGTGGAGCAACAACGGTCGCGGTGCGGTAAAAGACTGGATGGGCGGCGGCGAGAACGTGCGAACCAAGGATGCCGCCCTCATGCACCAGCCGCCCGAGACATTCATCAGCATGTTGCTGCTCGACGGCGTGTTCGACCGCAATCCCCGGCTGCGCGGCGCAGCGGTGGAACTGGGCGCGGGCTGGGTACCGGAAATGCTGCGGCGTCTCGACTGGGTGTCGAAGATCTACGGTCGCGTGGACAAGTCTGTCCGCTTCGAGCGTCCGCCCTCAGTACAGCTTACCGAGCAGATGGGCTTCACGCCCTTCCCGCACGAAGACGTCGGCAACCTGATCGAGCAGTCAAACGAGCACCTCTACCTCTTCTCCAGCGACTATCCGCACGTCGAAGGCGGGCGAAACCCGATCGCGAAGTTCGAGAAGTCGCTTGAAGGCCAGGCGGAAGGGACGAAGACCCGCTTCTACAGCGAAAACTTCCTGCGCCTTTGGCCCGGCGCGCGCGTCGCAGCTTGACCGTGGACGCGCCCCGCATTGCCCGGTTCAGGGAACTGGGCTTTACGCACTTCGAGCGTCTTGTCGACGATAAGACGCTTGGCACGTTGCGCGAGGGATACGATACATTGCTCGCCGGCGGCGCCACCGACCCGCGCTCCGACGATCGTCATCTCGGCGGCCTGACCCGGCAGTTCATGCGTCCGGAATTTTCCCTGCCCTGCTTCGAACACAATGCGGCGGTGGCGGCCGGCATCGACATTGCGCGGCGTCTCATGGGTTGGGAAGATCCGGTTCGCACCTTCTCGATGCTCATCTTCAAACCTGCCGGGCATCCCCACGAAACGCCCTGGCACCAGGATGCTTCCTACGCCGGGCTACCTGTCACACCGGCCGGCAGGCCGACCGGCATGAATACGCTACAGTTCTGGCTTGCGATCGACGACGCGGACGTGGAGAACGGCTGCATGCACTTTCATCCCAATCCGGGCACGGCCACCTTGCCGCACTACGTTGCATCCGGCGACCCGGGCGACGACGGCCGTCTGCTCGCGATTGAAGACGCGGAGCGCTATGTCGATCCGGCCAGGGTAACGCCCGTACCACTACGCGCAGGCGGCGCAAGCGTTCACCATGAGGGCACCCTGCACTACACGCCGGCCAACACCTCAAACCGGCCACGGCGCGCGTACATTTTCAATATTGCCGACAGGGAGTTCGTCAAGCGTGCGTTCGGGCGCTCAGCTCGCCAGGATGCGAATCGGGATACCTGACCCGTCTGCATGGATAAGGCGAAATGATTGCTTGACGCTACGTGCTAACGCGAGTAGTGTGGCGCACAAGCTCGACCCTAAACTCTTTTTGCTCCTCCAATTCGTTC
>JAGRIN010000147.1 GCA_020443245.1 Pseudomonadales bacterium | reverse complement strand
CAGGGTCAGGAATACGTCCTCAAGCGATCCGTGCCGGGGCGGACTGACCGGTACCGGCGCATGCTCCTGTATCAACGCGCGCGGCGCGCCCTCTGCGATGATCCTGCCGTGATCCATGATCGCGATGCGGTTGCACAGGGTCTCCGCTTCTTCCATGTTGTGCGTCGTGAGCACGATGGTCATCCCCTCCCCGTTCAGCCTGTTGACCAGTTTCCAGAGATTGCGCTTGGCCTGCGGGTCGAGGCCCGTCGTCGGCTCATCGAGAAACAGTACACGGGGCTCGTTGGCCAGGGCACAGGCGATCGAAAAGCGCTGTTGCTGGCCGCCGGACAGGTTGGGCGGCTTGGCTTTTGCCTTGTCCTGCAGGTCGACGAGTGCGAGCAGTTCCTCCGGCTTGCGCACGCGCGCGCCATAAAGCCCTTCGAACAAATCCAGCAGTTCGACGAGCGACAAGTGATCGAAATACTCGTTGGCCTGTAGCTGCACACCAATAATGCGCTTGACGGCGTACGGGTCGGCGCGGACATCCAGGCCATCCACCGTCACGCTGCCCCCGTCAATGTCGAGCAGGCCTTCGATCATTTCAAGCGTCGTGGTCTTGCCCGCGCCGTTCGGCCCGAGAATGCCGTACACCTCACCGGATTCGATCGAAAAGTTGATCGCATCGACGGCGGTGAACTGCTCGCTCGGCTTCTCCGGCAGCGGATAACGCTTGACCAGGTCTCGGACTTCGATGATCGGCATGGCGCACGTCAGGGTCTGGATGCTGCATCATAACAACGATTGTCAGAGATCGTGCAGCAGGTTTCGGGCAATCGCGTACACCTGGCGGCAAACAGAATCGGTACAATGCACCCATGCCTGATGCACTGACTGTTTTACGCGATACGTTCGGCTTCGACAGCTTCCGCCCGCCCCAGGATGAGGTGATCGACACCCTCGTCCGGGGCGACAACGCGCTGCTCGTCATGCCGACCGGTAGCGGCAAGTCCCTGTGTTACCAGTTGCCCGCCATCGTTCGGCCAGGGTGCGGCGTGGTGATTTCTCCGCTCATTGCCCTGATGCAGAACCAGGTCGAAGCACTTGCCGAGATCGGCGTGCGGGCGAGCTTTCTGAATTCCACACTGGATGCAGCGACCGCGTCGCGCATCGAGGAAAGCGTGAGGCGCGGTGAACTGGACCTGCTCTATATTGCGCCCGAACGACTCGTCCAGCCGAGGACTCTCGATCTGCTCCATGAATCGAAGATCAGCCTCTTTGCGATAGACGAAGCGCACTGCGTTTCGGAATGGGGGCACGACTTTCGTGCGGACTACCTGTCGCTCAGCCTGCTGGCCGAACAGTTTGCCAATGTGCCCCGTATCGCCCTGACGGCCACTGCCGATGCCCGGACACGCAAGGACATCGCCAAACGGCTGGGGCTCGAAGACGCGCGACACTTCATGGCCGGATTCGACCGACCGAACATTCGTTACAGCATCATGCTGAAGCAGAACCCGCGCTCGCAACTCCTGCGTTTCTTGCGCGTCGAACATCCACATGACGCCGGCATTGTCTATTGCCTGTCGCGCAAACGCACAGAAGAAGTCGCGGGATGGCTCACGGCCGAGGGTTATACTGCCCTGCCCTATCACGCCGGGCTCGACGCGGGCGTGCGTGCACAGCATCAGTCCCGCTTCCTGCGTGAGGAAGGCGTGATCATCGTCGCGACGATAGCGTTCGGCATGGGAATCGACAAACCGGACGTTCGCTTTGTCGCGCACCTCGACCTGCCGAAGACCGTGGAATCCTACTACCAGGAAACCGGACGCGCGGGTCGGGACGGTGCGCCGGCGGATGCGTGGATGGTGTATGGGCTGCAGGATGTGATCAAGCTGCGCCAGATGCTGGAATCCTCGACCGGCAGCGATGAATTCAAACGCGTGGAGCAACACCGCCTCAATGCCATGCTGGGACTGTGCGAGATCACGAGTTGCCGGCGCCAGGCCCTGCTCGCGTACTTCGATGAGGCGTACCCTGAACCCTGCGGCAACTGCGACACCTGCCTCTCGCCCGTCGAGACGTGGGACGGCACCGACGCCGCCCGCAAGGCGCTCAGCGCGGTGTATCGCACCGGGCAACGATTCGGTGTCAACCAGGTGGTCGATGTGCTCCGCGGCAAGGAAAGCGACAAGGTCTTCCAGTTCGATCACCATCGGCTCGCGGTGTTCGGCGTCGGCAAGGACCTCGATGAGAACACCTGGCGCTCGGTGTTTCGCCAACTCGTTGCGCGCGGCTACCTCCGGGTCGATGTCGAGGGTTATGGTGCGCTGAAACTCGAAGAATCGTGCCGCGCCCTGCTGCGTGGTGACGAAACCATCTACCTTCGCAAGGACGAGAAGCAAAAGCCCGCGCCAAAGTCAGCGAGAGGCGCCAGGGCATCGCTCGTCCCCGAGGACGAAGCGATCGACGAGAACCTGTGGGAGGCCCTGCGCGAAAGACGCAAGGAACTCGCCGAGGCGCAGCGCGTTCCGCCGTACGTGATCTTCCACGACAGCACGTTGCGCGCAATGGCGCACCTGATGCCCCAATCGAGCACCGAGTTCGCTCGCCTTCCGGGTGTCGGCGAGCGCAAACGAGAGCGTTACGCCGACGCATTCCTCGAGGTGATTCGCGATCACCTCGATTCGGGCGAAGCCGGACCGCCGCGCCAGGAATTGGCACCTGAGTAAAACGCCGCTTCCCTGAATGTCATCTCGACCGGAGCGCCCTGGCGCGGAGTGGAGAGACCTCGCACGCCCCGGCCCCCTAAACCGTCGACGTCTTTTACATTCCGGCCAGCGCTCCTCACACCACCCATCCTAACCACCTGATATCACTTTAGTTTTCCCGGGTGGCATCCACATTGCTGTCTGAATGGCGACGGGACGCGCCAGCGGCTCCCCAACACTGACATAACCGGGCACATCCTGACGAGATCGGTCAGCTTCTGACGCGTGGGGTCACCTGCCTGTCAGGACGAAGTCGAGATGCAAAGTGTGACGGGTGTCCGTTTTGCGCGGCTTCCGGCACTTTTTTTGTGAGTTGGCCCACATTTTGGATTGGAAAACGTGAACGACGACACATTCGGAGCGTGAACATGATTGACCTGATCTCGAACTCGATGCTGATGGGCTTTCTGACGGGAATGATCTTTTTCTCATTGCCGACCGCGTACCTGCAAAGCCGGTTTGCGCGTGCTCGTGCAAGCGCCGGCACCTTCGAAGCCTGAGGCGTCTCTCACAACCTCGCCCGCATGGCGCATTGCGGTGGCTTTCGATAGAGTTCAGTTTGTCTATAGAAGTATCGAAATAGAAGGACTCAATGTCGCAGGACATAAAACTGGTGGCGCTGGACATCGACGGTACGCTACTGGCCCCAGGCGTTGCCCCCGACGCCTTACCTGACGATTCGATCGTTGAGGTGGTTGCGGCATTACGAGCACGCAACATCATCGTCATGTTGGCAACGGGCCGCATGTATCCTGGTGCGGCATCCATAGCAGCTCATCTTGGTATTGAGGAGCCCCTCATCTGTCAGCAGGGTGCATCGATTCACGAGCGAGATGGCCGGTTGAGGCATGGGCTCACAATCGACCAGGACATTGCCTTCGAATTGTATGAATACGCGATGCGCCACCAATACAGCGTCGCGTGGTTCGACCACGAACGTTACCTCGTAACAAGCCCTTCGCCGGCGGCAGACTACTTTGCAGCGGTATCCGGCGTTGAGATCGAGATTGATCCGAGGCCGCACGAATCAGGAATCGCTGCGACGGGCATCGATATTGTCAGTCACCAGGACGTCTCCACCGACGTGCACCGATTCCTCGAGGCCCGCTACGGAACACGGGTCGGATTGCTGGACTTCACTGCGGTCACGGCGATTCACGCGCCCGGGTCAAGCAAGGGAAACGCGCTCGCACTGTTTGCATCCGAGCTGGGCATTGAACAATCGCAGGTCCTTGCGATCGGCGACGGCATCAATGATGTCTCAATGCTGACCTGGGCCGGCCAGAGCGCAACACCAGCACATGGCGATGCCTTCGCCAAAGATGCCGCCGGCGAAGTACTGATCGGCGACGGCGTCAGTGGCGTGGTAGCGCGACTCCAGTGTCTCTTATAGCCGGATGAGTCAGAGCCCCATCGCGGGCTTGTCTTTCCATACTTCCCTTTCTGCCTTGCGCGGGTCGTTTTCGACGCCTGACGGTACGTTGAAGATCATCGTCGGACGCGTGTCGCTGTTGTATGGCGGCCACTCGGGCACAGACTTACCATTTGGATCACCATGCCTCGCGAAGTTCGCCCAGGCCGCGCTCATCGTCGCCGCCAGGTCATAGCGTTCATCGCCTTGCCCCGTGAACGGCGCAATGTCCGGGTTGTTGAACACAAAGGGGATTTCCAACGCATGCGATGACTTGAAGAGCCCGCCAAGCGCATTGCTCTCGAACGTGAACAGGTACATGTATACCGGCGCACCGCCGGCCTGAACCTTGCGATCTGCCAGTTGGATTGAGCGCAGGCGCATGCCTTCGCTGCGAATGCCAATGTAAAGATCCCAGGGCGTGGCATCCGGGCGCTCGCGTTTGTATACCGTCAGGATCTCGTCTTTACGAGCGCCAAGCATACGCTCCAATCGCTTATCGAGGTCTTCCTCTGACAATTTGCGCCGCTTTGGATCTCCCGCAGCAAAGAGCGCGGATTCGTCTTTGTTGCTGCCGATCATGATCGGCACATTCAGTGCGGTCGGCGCGGCAACCGGATCGAACGGATGGTGCGGCAGATAATGACCGTCAACAGTTGGCCGCAGGCCCATCGCCCCCATGCCGCCACCACCGGACACATCGCTCATCGCCTTGACAAGATCGTCGGCACTCGCCGCGAGCAGCGCATCGACGCCGCCGAATCGATCGACCACCGCTTGCGCGAACTTTGTCGCATCTTCCGGTTTCTGCCCCTGAAGACCCGGCCCGCTTTGAATGATCGCCCGGTGAAACAGCCCTTCTGCTTTCGGCATGCCCAGGAGGGTACTGACCTTCGCGCCGCCGCCGGATTCACCGAAGATGGTCACATTCGCGGGATCGCCGCCAAACGCTGCAATGTTGTCCCTCACCCACTCCAGTGCAAGGATCGCATCCAGCATCCCGGCGACGCCCGAACCTTTGAACCTGTCGCCCGCGACGCCCTCCAGATACAGGTAGCCGAAGATGTTGAGGCGATGGTTGATCGTGACAACCACCACGTCTTCCTTCATCGCGAGCTTCGCGCCACTGTACCAACCTTCCGAGCCCGAGCCTTGCGCGAAACCACGCCCGTGAAGCCAGAACAACACCGGCCGACGTGCATTGTCGGTCGCCGGCGTCCAGATATTGAGCGACAGGCAGTCCTCATCCAGCGGCAGATCGGGCAGCGGGCCGATCGTGTTCTGGTCGGCGAGCCTGTTGTCGCCGCCGGCAAGCGCGCCGGTTTGTGGGCACACCGGGCCAAAGTCCACAGCCTCGCGGATACCCTGCCAGGGCGCTGCAGGCCTCGGCGGCAGGAACCGGTTTTCGCCACCGGTCGGCGCACCATAAGGAATGCCTCGGAAGACAAGCGCACCCTCTTCTTCCGTGCCATTGAGTTTGCCGAGTGTTGTGTTGACTGGCTGCGTCATTTTGCGTCCCCTCTGACTTTTTCTCTTTTGACTTCGGACGCCAGAATATCACAGATAGTTTGGTCGTCTAACCAAACACAATTGTGGTCAACGCCGCAGGAGTCTCGCAACCTCGGCCACACCCAATGCCGCCGCCTGGTCGCTCGACGCACAGGCCTTCACGTTGAGCAGGCCTGCGCCCGCTTCCACGTATGTCGACAGAAACTCAGCCACATCTTCCGGCGTTCCGTATGGGCTGTACTTCTCGAACGCTTCAAACGGGGTGCGATAGAACGCATACATTTCTCTTGCGAGAATCTCGCGCGCCTTGTCACGGTCGTTATCAATACCGACCCAGACCTGCAGGCCGTGACGCCAGGGCACATCGACCCGGCCCGATGCCAGCGCGATCTCTTCCACCTGCGCGGTCGCCTCACGAAAGCGCCGCGGCGAGCACCAGACGGCGAGCCAGCCCTCGCTGTACTTCGCCGCACGACGAATCGCCGCATCGGAGCGGCCGCCGACCATGAAGGGAATCGGTGGATCGACCCGGGGACGGATGAGTGCGTCCTCGAACTCGAAGAACTCACAGCGGTAGCTTGTTTTCTCACCGGTCATGAGTGAACGCAGCGCCGCAAGGCTGTGATTGGTCCGCTTGCCGCGCGTCGCGGGGTCGACGCCGCAGATTTCGAATTCGTGTCGGTCCTCGCCGCCCACCCCGACTCCGAAGATGAGGCGGCCCGGCGCCGACTCATTCAGCGTGGCAAGCTGGCGCGCAACCGGCAACGGATGCCGTAGCGCCAGCAAATAGACGCCAATGCAGACATGGAGCCGCGGGTTCATCGCCAGCAACGTGGCCGCGTTGACGATTGCGTCCATCCCCATGCCCGTCTTGAAGCTGACGTGGTCCGCGAGGAAGAGATGATTCACGCCGGACGCCACGATCTCGTCTACCAGTGCTTTACGAGCCTCGAATTCACCCGCGAGCATCCCGGGAGAACCCACTGCAGCAACAATTGGTGGTTGAACGGCTGGTTGTGTCGGCATTCGTTGTCGGCATCGCTGTGATCGGTCGATCGAGTCTACCATGCGCATCGGTCCTCGCTGTCGCACATCCGGTGGAGGCTCGCACACCCATCTTGCGATGCTTCGTACAGACCCGCACACAAGTCCGTCCTAACGTTGCGGTTCGTCCACGACAGGGAGTGACGCATGAAACGCCTGCGACGCCTCACACTGGTCTGCCTCTGCCTGGCCTCCGGATTCGCGGGGGCCGAAACACCTGATCTCCTTCTCGCCAACGTCTACGAAGGCGATGTCGAACTCAGCCACTACTGGATCAGCGAAAAACTCGACGGTGTGCGCGCCCGGTGGGACGGCACGCACCTCATTTCGCGCGGCGGCAACGTATTCCACGCACCCACATGGTTTACCCGGGACTTTCCTGACACGCCGCTCGACGGCGAACTCTGGATGGGTCGCGGTACGTTCGAGGCACTATCCGGCACCGTGAGGCAGGAAAGACCGGACGACACGCAGTGGCGGCGCGTGAAGTACATGGTCTTCGACCTGCCGTCATACCCGGGAACCTTCGATGAGCGCCTCCTCGCGATGAGGCGACTCGTCGTACACTCGGATTCCCGTTACCTCGACGTCATCAAACAGTTCAAGGTGGATAACGCCGCCAGTCTGCGTACTCGCCTTCTCGATGTTGTGGCGGCCGGCGGCGAGGGTCTCATGCTGCATCGCGCCGATTCGACGTATCGCGCCGGTCGCAGCGACGACTTGCTGAAACTCAAGCTCTATCGCGATGCCGAAGCGACGGTCATCGGCTACACCGAAGCCAGCGGC
>JAGRIN010000146.1 GCA_020443245.1 Pseudomonadales bacterium | reverse complement strand
TTCTGTACCTTCGATCTCGCCCATCACCATGCCCTGCTGGCGTTCGGCCGTTTCGTCCCGACTCGCGCAATCGATGCCTGCGGCCTCATAGCAGGCCAGTGCTTCGTTACGTGCGAGTCGCATGATTTCACGTGCCTCCCGGCCGGCGTCGCACACCGCCTGCAGCGAGTTACCCAGGTTTTGCAGGAGCTTCGCGTATTTCCAGCGTAATGGTCTGGGGTCCGCGACCGCGCTGAATCCGGCGCCGGTCAGGTCGGCGCACACTGTTTCGATCACGGCGTCCGTGCCGTGCGGGAAGCACCCGGCATCCAGGAATGCGGAGAGTCCGGTCGCGTGATGCAGTATTTCGCCTGGCTGCAGATGCGAGGCGGGCAAGAGAACGACCATGGCGTATACGCGCCGGAACCGTCGCGCTGCCATCGATTCGTTCGCCACGCCGTTCTGACAGCAGACCACCGGCGTATCGGGCGGGGCCACGCGCTCGAGTTCGGTCAGGGCAGCGTCGGTGTGCTGGGACTTCATCGTGAGGAACACGACGTCGTCTTCGCGCCAGTCGACTTCCGCCGGGTGCCCGGCCGCCGGAATATCCAGGACCTGTGTACCCTCCGGGCTCCGGTATGTCAGGCCGTGCGATTGCAGGGTGTCGAGATGGGCGCCCCGTGCGATCAGGCGCACCTCATGCCCGGCCATAAATAGCCGCGCCCCGATTGTGCCGCCGATGGCACCCGCACCGTAAATGACGTATCGCATGAATGAGAACCGTAATTGTTACCGTGGATTCGGTCAACGGTGAGTATTCGCGCTATTTATTTTTGTGGGGGAGTTTTGGTACTGTTACGGCCTGCTCCGGGGCAATGGGGCAAGGAAACGAATAGAGGAGGGAGCATGGGGACGTTGAACGACTTCCGCATGGAAACACGGGCATGGCTCGAGGAGAACTGTCCCGAGAGTATGCGCGGGCCCGCTGCCGTCGGCGAAGAGGACATGATCGGTGGCGGCAAGAAACAGGTATACAAGAACCCCGACGCCAAGGTGTGGCTGGATCGCATGGCTGCGCGCGGCTGGACGGCGCCGATGTGGCCGACAGAATACGGCGGTGGGGGGCTTTCGAAGGACGAGTACCTGATACTGCAGGACGAAATGATTCGCCTGAACGCGCGGTCCCCGATCGGTGGCATGGGCTTCTCGATGATCGGTCCGACACTGCTCGATTACGGCACTGAAGAGCAGAAACGCGAGCACCTGCCCAAAATCGTTAGTGGTGAGATCAGGTGGTGCCAGGGTTACAGTGAACCCGGCGCAGGGTCCGACCTCGCCGGCCTGCAAACCAAATGTGAAGACGCGGGCGATTATTTCCTCGTGAACGGACAGAAGATCTGGACCTCCGGGGCCCAGTATGCCGACTGGATCTTCACGCTGGTGCGGACCGACCCGCAGGCGCCCAAGCACGAAGGCATCAGCTTCGTACTGATCGATATGGACCAGCCCGGGGTTACCGTACGGCCAATCAAATTGATCAGCGGCTCGTCCCCGTTCTGCGAGACGTTCTTCGACAATGCCCGGGTCGAGAAGCAGAATCTTGTCGGCCAGATCAACCGAGGCTGGACGGTCGGCAAAAGACTGCTCCAGCACGAACGCAGTTCGATCTCCGGACTGAACTCGGGCGGACGCCGCGGCCGTTACGACGGCATGCGCGGTTTGACCGACGTAGCGAAAGAATACGTGGGGTTGGCGGACGGCAAACTCGCCGATGCCACGCTTCGCGGCGAGATACTCGTCAACGAGATGAACCAGCGCGCTTTCGGGCTCACCCAGCAACGGGCGATGGCAGAAAGCGAGTCGGGTGGCACGCCGACTTTTGCGACCTCATTCTTCAAGTATTATGGGTCCGAAACCGGCAAGACGAGACTCGAACTTCAGCTGAAGGCGATGGGTACCCAATCGCTCGGCTGGGAAGGTGACATGTTCTCAGACGAAGAGAAGACGCTGACTCGCACGTGGCTGCGGTCGAAGTCGAGTACCATCGCCGGCGGCAGTTCGGAAATCCAACTCAACATTGTGGCCAAGCGCGTGCTTGGTCTTCCAGATTAATCGCGTAACACCAGGAGTATTAGCGCTATGCCACTCGTATTGAACGAAGAACAGAACATGCTGAAAGATGCCGCAAAGGACTTTTGCGGCAACAACACGCCGATTTCGCAGTTGCGCAAACTACGCGATGACAAGGCCGACAAGGGCTTTGACGAGCCGACCTGGCAGCAGATGGTCGAACTCGGCTGGGCAGGCATCATCATTCCGGAAGATTTCGGCGGCCTCGGCTTCGGCTACATGGGTATGGGGGTCGTGATGGAAGAGTGTGGTCGCACGCTGACCGCGTCTCCGCTGTTCTCTACTGCAGTACTCGGCGCCTCTGCCATCATGAACGCGGGCTCGGACGAGCAGAAGGGCGAGTTGCTTGGCCAGGTGGCCGGCGGCGAACTGCTGCTCGCACTGGCGCTTGAAGAGACCCCGCACCACAACCCCTATGGTGCCACAACCAAAGC
Organism: Pseudomonadales bacterium; assembly: GCA_020443245.1. Lineage (GTDB taxonomy): Bacteria > Pseudomonadota > Gammaproteobacteria > Pseudomonadales > Azotimanducaceae > JANQJA01. Next base: position 5,104 of record JAGRIN010000146.1, on the reverse strand, counting down.
GGAAAAATCGGGCAGTGGCTACAAGGTGACCGGCAGCAAGAAGTTCGTGCTGGACGGACACGTGGCGAACAAGCTCATCGTCGTGGCGCGTACGTCCGGCAATGCAGGCGACCGTGACGGGTTGACCATGGTGCTCGTTGACAGTGACGCAAAGGGCGTCAAGGTGACTCGCACATTCATGGCGGACAGCCGCAATGCCGCGAACATAGAGTTCGACGGCGCGGAAGGTGTCCTGCTGGGCACGGAAGGCAAAGCGGCGGACGTTCTTGACCGTGTGCTGGATACCGGCCGCATCCTGCTCGCCGCCGAAATGCTGGGCTCATCGCAGGAGTGTTTCGAGCGCACCGTCGAGTACCTGAAGACACGTGAGCAGTTCGGCGTGCCGATCGGCTCGTTCCAGGCGCTGAAGCACCGTGCGGCGCAGATGTTCTGCGAAATCGAGCTGTCGAAGTCGGTAGTCCTCGAAGCGCTGTCTGCGCTGGATGAGAACTCGGACGAGATCGCCGAACTCGCGAGCCTGGCCAAGGCCCGCCTGAACGACACCTACAACCTGGTGTCCAGCGAAGGCATCCAGATGCACGGCGGTATCGGTATGACCGATGAATACGACATCGGTTTCTTCATGAAGCGCGCACGTGTCTCCGAGCACACGCTCGGTAACAGCGCGTTCCACCGTAACCGCTACGGCGAAACCCAGGGTTACTGAGTTTCGCGGGCAGGGTCCGGCAGCACTGCCGGACCCGCTTGCCGCCTTGATCCCCGCGTGAATACAATTCGACACGTTTTCCTCGATGCCGACGGCGTTGTGCAGGTGCCGTCTGTGCGCTTTCGCGATGCGCTGGGCGAGCTGGCAGGCGATGCGTCGAGGGCAGAAGCATTCCTGGCGGATGTGTTCGAAGCAGAGCGTCCCTGCACTACGGGTGAACGGGATTTCCGCGTAGAGCTCGAACGGGTCCTGAGGGAGTGGTCGTCGCCCGTCGCGCTCGAAGACGCACTGTCGGTCTGGACATTGATCGATCCGCACCCGTCGACGTTGTCGTTCGTTGAGGGCGCGCGGCGTGCGGGATATTCCGTCGCACTCGCGACCAACCAGCAAGCACACCGTGCCGCATTCATGACCGAGGTGCTCGGTTACCGCGAACGGTTCGACAGACTCTTCTTTTCCTGCGAGCTGGGTGTCGCGAAACCCGATCCGGCGTTTTTTGAAGCGATGGTGCGCGAGGTGGGCGCGATGCCCGCAGAGTGCCTTTTTGTCGACGATCATCCCGGCAATGTCGAGGCCGCCCGGTCAGTAGGTCTCATGGCAGAGTGCTATCACGTGGATGACGGCGAGGATGCATTGCTGCGACTCATGACAAATCACGGGATCTCACCTGCGTAGAAATCTCGGCCCCATAACGAAGAAGCCCTGCCATTGCAGCAGGGCTACGGATACACGTGTCTTCCGTTATCTGTACTTCACGACTCCGAGTCCCGCCGGTGGGGTTTTTGCTCGGCGTCTTTCGTACGTTGGCAGATTGGTATTGTCCGCCTTGATGGGATGATCAACTCATCCCTGACGAAGTACGTTACTCCCCTGCGCCGGTGATGTTAAAGAACGATTTTTCATGAAGGGCGACTGTTTATGCAGGAACCCTATATGGGCGGATGGATCGGCTCAAACCGAGCGCAGGCGACCGGGTTGGTTCATGGTGCAATTGAAGAAATCGCACAGCACAGGACGGAAGCGATCCATATCGACGAGGAACGAGTCATGGCCCTGGATAGAGGGTAGCGCGCGGAAGTCCACCTCACGATCATCGCGCCGGAGCCCGTCTGCGATCTCACGCTGTTGAACCAGTGGAAAGAGTGCATCGGTTTCGACACCGACAATGAGCGCACGGCGAGCGCCGACGCGTGCGAGGCCGTGCGCAAGCGAGCCGCCATGATCGGCAACATCAAAAAGATCCATCGCTCGAGAGAGATAGAGATAGCAATTGGCGTCGAATGTGCCGATGAACTTGTTCGCGTGCGCCTCGAGATAGGACTCGACTTCAAACTCGACTCCGAACAGGTCACCGGACTGGCGTTCTTCGGGTACGCGTTCGCGCCCGAACCTTTGTGCAAATTCTGTCGCGCTGCGATACGTCATCATCCCGAGCTTTCGCGCAAGCCGCATACCCGTGACCGGGCCGTGGCCCTCATAGTTGCCGCCCTGCCAGTCGGGGTCGCTACGAATCATTTCTCGCTGCAGCGATCGCAGCGCGATGGAATAGGGCAGGGCGCGCGCCGCGGACGAGATGGAAACGAGCCCTTCGGCAACGCCCGGAAACAGAATCGTGTGGACCAGTGCCGTCATGCCGCCCATCGATGCCCCAACGACCGCGTGCAGGTGCGTGATGTCCAGCGATTCGACGAGGCGTTGTGCCGATGTCGCGATGTCCTCAATCGTCAGCACCGGGAATGCTGTGCGGTACTGCTCGCCTGTGACTGGATCGATGCTCGCGGGTCCTGTCGAACCGAAGCAGCTACCCAGCGAGTTGACACAGATAACGAAATATTTCGTGGTGTCGATTGGCCGCCTCGGCCCCAACATCTGCTCCCACCAGCCGGTCGTCGAATCCTTGCTGGACGAGGCCGCGTGCGCGGAGGGCGAAAGCCCGGTGAACAACAACACGGCATTGTCGCGCTGGAAGTTCAGGGTTCCCCATGTCTCGTATGCGATCACCGGATCCTTGAGCGTTCCGCCATGCTCCATGACGAAATCGCCTTCGATGGTGAAACGCTGGCGTGCAGATGTACTCATATCGGCGCCAGGGTTTTGAGAGAGTCCCTATTGTGCACGATACGACGGGTATTGCCACCCACTGCCGCTGCACACGCGATCAGTCCCCCTGCTGGTAGCGCTCGTAGTTCTCCAGTGCTCGCTGCACCATCGGACGCCTCTTGCCCTGTGGCTTTGCCAGCGCGTAACCGGGGTCAGCTTCACCCAGCGTGCTGAGAATGTGCATGGTATGCGCCGCGTCGATGTGCGCCTTGAACCCCTGCGTGTCCTGTTGCTGGTTGATGGCGAGTTTGATGAGGCGCAATTGCAGGCTGTCGTTCTCGGCGACACGACGCGCGTAGGCGAGCGTCTGTGGCAATAGTTCATCGCGTTCGTACACGCGGTTGACGACTTCGAGTTCCATAGCCTCGCGACCGTTCAGAAAGCGGCTCTCGAACAGGATCTCCTTGGCCTTGCGCGGATGCATGTCCCAGGGCACCGAGAAGTACTGGAAGTTGGTGGCGAGAAACATCGCGTCCGGTGTCGCAAAGATCATGTCCATGGCGGACGCGATCATCCAGCCGCCGAAGATGCAGTAGCCGTGAACCGCCGCGATGGTGGGCTTCGGCAAGTCGCGCCAGCGCATGGTGAAGTCGACGTAGAGATTACGTGATCGCGTGTATCGGCCACGAACGCCCTGGGCGATCGGCCTCTCGGCCTGGTCCGCTTTCTCATCTGCCGTGCCGAGATCGCGCCCTGCCGAGAAGTGGTCTCCTTCGCCGGNCAGGACGATCACCTTCACCGCATCGTCAGCGTGGGCCTGGGCGAAGGCGTCGTCCATCTCTTCGAGCAGCACGCGACTCTGCGCGTTGCGGTACTGCGGCCGATTGAGGATAACGCGGCCGATGCTGCCATCGACCTCGTACCGGATTTGCGTGTAAGTCATTCGGGGCTCCCTCTCTTTGGTGCCCCGAATTCTATCCCAAACTGATGTCCACGCTCGGGCGCATCTCGCCGACGATCTTCAGCACCCCGTGGATCGGGTGCTGCTTGAAGTCGTCCAGCAGCGACCAGTTGAGCGGCTGGTTGGAATCGAGCGCCGTGTACGCCTGTTGCTTCAGGATGTAATCGAAGCGCGGTGCCCACTTGCGCGCGCCGAGACGCGCGGTGTTGGAGCAGTTGTCGATCATGTAGGAGATCCCCTTGTAGTGCATGTAGGGGTTCAGTGAATCGACACACTCGATCACGGATTCATTGACGATCTCGGAGTAAGGGTGGCCTGCACGCAGCAGCACGTCGATCTGCGCCATCATGGTTGCGCAGTAGACGCCCGCGGTCGTCGGGTCCAGCGGAATATCTGCATCGACACGATGTGCGCGGACGTCCTCGCCGATCACCCACATCTCGGTGCCGTCGATCTTGCCCATGGGAAATTCGCTGTAGCGCTCGGTTGCCGTTACCACGCTGCGGATCTCGTTGCCGCACTTCACGTCGTCGTAGATTTCCTGGAGGATTTCCTTGGCCGGCATGTAGGACGCGACGTAGGCGGCCTCGAAGTCTGCCTTGTCCTCGTCGGCGAGGTGTTCGTAAACCGCGAGGATGCCCTCGTGGGAAATGATCTTCGAGATCGGTCCGGTTACCGATTCCGCTGTGTGCCTGAATGCGTCCTCGCGGCTCATGCCTTCGTTCTTGTAACGCTCATAGAGCGACTCGACGATGCCGTGCACGGCGCCGAGCAGGATGCCGCGTTCACCGAAGATATCGGAGCGGTATTCGGATTCCAGCGTGGTCTGGAAGCAATAGGGTGAACCAAGGCCGACGGCCCAGGCGATCGCGTAGTCGGTGGCCTTGCCGTCGATATCCTGGTGGACCGCAAAGCTCGAGTTGATGCCCGCGCCGTTGACCTCGGCGCCCTGGACGTACAGACGACGAACCGAGGGTCCCATGCCCTTCGGGCAGACTGCGATCACGTTGATGTTGTCCGGGAACGTCTCGCCGACGCTATCGAGGTGTCCGAGCAGGAAGCCGTGGGAGAGACCCAATGTGGCGCCTGGCTTGATGGCCTTGAAGACCTCGGGGTAAAGGTGTGTCTGGGCAGCGTCCGAGATCAGCAAAAGGACAATGTCCGACTCCCTGATCACGTCGATCATCTCTCCGAGGGTCCCGTTTTCCTCGGTGAAGCCGACTGCACGTGCTTCGTCCATCGAAGCTGAGCCGGCGCGGAGACCGACCTTGACCTTCGTCGAGGTACCCTCGAGCGTATCGCGCAGGTTCTGGGCCTGTGCCGGACCCTCGGAGCCCCAGCCGATCACGCCGATCTGGGCGACGTCGGCGAATACCTTGTGCTCCAGCGGGAACAGG
>JAGRIN010000145.1 GCA_020443245.1 Pseudomonadales bacterium | reverse complement strand
ACGACGCTCTTCCGATCTGTTGGGCCACAGCTCCGTGTCGATGATGACAAGACACGCAGGCTGAACGCGACGCAGGAACCGGGCGACTGAACCGGGCAGGTCGTACGGTGCCCAGGCATGAAACACCCGGTCACCGAACAGCGCATGCACACGTTCACGCCCCGTCGGCGTCATGGTCGTAATCATGACCGGATAGCCGGCATCGAGCAGCCGACGAACCAGCGGTGCGGCCGCATTTGTCTCGCCAGCAGAAACCGCGTGGACCCAGACCAGCCCCCTTTCATTGATCGGGCGGCAAAACCCGAACCGCTCACCCGGCGTCTCCCTGTATCGAGGCTCGCGGAGGGAACGATACGCCAGTCGCAACAGGACCGCGGGCACGAGCAGGTAGAAGGCGAGGCTGTACAGGAGACGCAAGGGCCGATCCAACGGCAAAGAGCACAGAGCATATCGAGATTGCCAGGACCGTGCCATGTGGTCACACGGCCGGCTTGTTATACTGGATCGGGAATTGAGTTGATCCGCGTCATCTACAATGTTCGTCTCCCGACCATCATGTTGCGATACAGCGCATTCGGGGAGGATGCGCGCATTTGATGAAATTGAGGACTTGTCGCAATGTGTGGCCTGGCTGGAGTGCTGGACCTTGGTGGTAAAGGCGGGATGGCGTCCTTGCAGGCGCGCTACTCCGCCTTGTCAGGACTACTTCGCCATCGCGGCCCTGACGACGCTGGCGCCTGGACAGACGCCCGGACCATTCTGGTCCATCGTCGCCTGTCTATCCTCGATTTGGCGGGGGGCGCACAACCGATGCTCGACAATGAAGCCGGCCTCGCACTGGTCTTCAACGGCGAGATCTTCAATTTCATCGAACTGCGGGAACGACTCGAGGCCACCGGGTGCCAATTTCGCACCCATTCCGACACGGAAGTCATTCTCCACCTCTACAAACAGCACGGACTGGACTTCGTCGATCACCTGAACGGTCAGTTTGCGATTGCACTGCGCGATACGCACCAGGACCGACTGGTACTCGCCCGTGACCGTGTAGGCATCTGTCCGCTGTTTTACGCCCGCGAGGGCAAGCGGCTCATGTTTGCGAGCGAGATCAAGTCCATACTGCCCGCAATGGGCAAGTCGCCATCGATCAGCCACGAAGCGCTGGACGAAGTGTTCACGTTCTGGGTACCGGCAAGCCCGAATACCATCTTCGAAGGCGTATTCGAAGTCCGCCCCGGCCACATGCTCGTGGTCGACGGTGACCGAGTCGTCGAAAGAATGTATTGGGACTGGTCCTTTCCGGACGCGGGAAACTTCGACGACGCACCCGCCGAAACACTGGCGGAACGGCTGGTCGAACTCATGACCGATGCGACGCGAATCCGGCTGCGTTCCGATGTTCCAGTGGGCGGGTACCTCTCGGGAGGACTCGACTCCAGCATTCTCCTCACTACCATCAAGGGGCTTGGTGTCACCATGAGTTCCTTCTCGGTCAATTTCGAAGACCGGGAGTTCGATGAAAGCCGCTTCCAGCAGGATGTCGTCAAACGCCTCGGCACGGATCACCACAGTGTGATGTGTCGGTCCGGCGACATCGCGTCGCATCTCGCGAGGACTGTCTGGCACCTGGAGTCGCCCGTCCTGCGGACGGCGCCGGTGCCGATGGGACTGCTCTCGGGCCTCGCGCGAGATACCGGCTACAAGGTGGTATTGACAGGTGAAGGCGCAGACGAAGTCTTCTGTGGCTACGACCTGTTCAAGGAGACGAAGGTTCGCCAGTTTTGGGCGAAATATCCACAAAGCGACTTCCGCGCATCACTGTTGATGCGCCTTTATCCATGGATGGAACTACCGGGCGGCGGCGCCGCGAGTTATCTCAAGTCCTTTTTCGGACAGGGACTCGCCACGCCGGAAGATGCCGCCTTCTCCCATCTTCCACGCTGGACCACCACCGCAAAAGGCAAACTCTTCTTTGCCGACGGTATCAAGGCAGCCACCGAGACGAGCGCGAGCGCCCGCCTGATGTCACGGTTGCCGACAGACATCCGTCACTTCCACCCGTTGAACCGTGCGCAGTACCTCGAAGCGAAAACATTGCTCGCAGGTTATCTCCTTTCGTCACAGGGAGATCGCGTACTGATGAAGAATTCTGTTGAGGGGCGTTTTCCATTTCTCGACCACCGCGTGATCGAGTTTGCGAGCCATCTACCACCCCGGCTCAAGATCCGCGGACTGAACGAGAAGTACCTCCTCAAGAAAGCCTACGAGCGCGCCGTGCCGGCAAGCGTCGTGGCACGGTACAAACAACCGTACCGTACGCCGGACGTCACCGACGCGGCTTCCCTGCTGACAGGTGAGATGCGCGACACATTGTCCGCGTCGAACCTGAATCGCGCGGGGCTCTTCGACGCCAAACGCGTCGAATTTCTCCTGAAGAAAGTGAGCGGCGGCAAGCGCGTCACGATCTCGGAGGCCCAATCGCTCGTGGGAATACTCTCGACACAGCTGGTCCACCAGCAGTTCATACAGGATTTTCATCAATGGGCGGCATGATATGGAGAAGCAACAAACCAGGGCGAAGCTGAGAAGCCTGATCCTGGAAAACTACCTGTTCACTGACGATGAGTCGGAACTCGAAGACGAAGTTTCGTTTCTCGACACGGGCATTCTCGACTCCATGGGCATCATGGAAGTGATCGCGTTCCTGAACGAGGAATTCGACATCGAGGTTGCCGAGGAAGAGATGATTCCCGAGAACCTTGACTCGATCGACAACCTGTTGGAATACCTGGCGAGAAAACGCGCGACGGTATGACAACGCTCCAGGGCTATCTCGATCCGGCAGCGCACGCCGACCGGATCGCCATTACGTCGTCCACGCATTCCCTCGCGTATCGACAGCTCGACGAACGCTCGGGTCGACTGGCTGCGTTTCTTCGCGGACACGGCCTGACGGAGAGAGCCAACGCGGGCGTCGTGATGCGGGAATCGCCCGAGTATCCGGTTGCGTTGCTCGCCATCTGGAAGGCAGGCGCGGCGGCAGCGCCGGTGAACCCGCTCGCCCGGCCGAGGGAACTCGAAAAGGTCTTCTCGTTTGTCGAGGCGCGCGTCGTCCTGTGCGATGCAGGACAGGCGCGGGAGACGTTGGCGAAGAGTTCAATCGATGCCGCCGTTATCGGCATCGACGATGACGGCGTTCGACTCGGCGAGCAGGTGATTGGCTGGGAGGATCTACCGTCGCCGATATCCGGTGCCGAGGTCGACGGTTCGAGTATTGCAATGCTGATGCACACATCCGGCACGACCAGCGCGCCCAAGACCGTCATGCTGTCCCATGAAAATCTCGTCTCCAACCTGCGCTCGATCGTCAGCTACCTTCAGCTCGACCTCGACGACCGAACACTCTGCGTCCTGCCATTTCACTATGTCTACGGTAACTCGGTGCTCCTCACTCACCTCGCGACGGGCGCTCGCGTTTTTCTCGGCAGTGCGATGTCGTTTCCCCAGCGCGTTGTCGACGAGATGGAGCGCTATGCGATTACAGGTTTCTCCGGTGTGCAACTGACCTATCACACCCTGCTGAACAATACGGACTGGGCACAACGTCGGTTCGAAACATTGCGCTACCTGACACAGGCCGGCGGACCAATGCCCACGAGCCAGGTCGAGTTCCTGCTCGGATTGACGCGCGCACCCGTTTCCTTTTTTGCGATGTACGGCCAGACAGAGGCGAGCGCAAGGCTGACCTATCTGCCACCCGGGAAGCTGCACGAAAAGCGAGGGTCCGTCGGCATCCCGGTTCCCGGCGTCGAGCTGTCGATCCAGGACGAGCAGGGTACTCCGCTGCCCGCGGGCACGGACGGCGAGGTGTGTGCAAGGGGACCCAACATCATGCAGGGCTACTGGAAGAATGAGTCCGCGACCCGGCACGCGCTCCGGGGCGGGTGGCTGCATACCGGCGACCTGGGCCATCTTTCTGCAGACGGTTACCTTTACCTCACATCCCGTACGAGCGACATGATCAAGACCGGCGGCCACCGCGTCAGCCCCTATGAGATCGAAGAAGTCATCAGTGAGGTTGCGCCGCACCTGATCTTTGCGGTGGTGGGCCTCGCCGATGACGTGCTCGGCCAACGAATCAGCATTGTCGCGGAAGGCGAAGAAGACGCTGCCATCAAACGGCAGGTCATGCGTTACTGCAAGGAAAGCCTGGCGCCGCACAAGATGCCTCGAGCGTTCATCTGGATACCGAAGTTGCCGCGAACCAGCGGCGGAAAAATCAGGCGTGAAGCACTACGCAAAATGGAGACCCACAATGCCACTGGTACGTGAACTCGCATTCGATCTTGACGATGAGATCACCCGCATTTCCGAAGGGCTGAAGCGGGCCCTTCGCAAGGACCTGAATCGGCGCGGACTCGTCGTCGGTATTTCGGGCGGAATCGACAGCTCTGTGTCCGCGGCACTCGCGGTCCGGGCCATCGGCGCCGCACGCGTCTATGCGCTACTGATGCCGGAACAGGATTCATCCAGCGAGGGTTTCGAACGCGCGCGCCGACTGGTAGAGCACCTGGGTCTTCGCCACGAGATCCACGACATCGCCGACACGCTCCGGGCGATCGGCTGTTACAGGCAACGTGACGATGCGATCCGCACTGTGTTCCCGGACTACGGCGAGGGCTGGAGAAACAAGATCACGATCCACGGCGGACTCGCGGGCCAGGTCAACCACTTCAGGCTCGTCGTCGAGGATCCGGCAGGCAGGCAGGAAGAAAAAGCGCTGCCGCTCGACGCCTACCTGACAATCGTCGCAGCAACGAATTTCAAGCAGCGAATCCGCAAGACGCTCGAGTACTTTCATGCCGACAGGCTGAACTATGCCGTGATAGGCACGCCGAACCGACTCGAATACGACCAGGGTTTTTTCGTCAAGAACGGGGACGGCTCGGCCGACGTCAAGCCGATCGCGCACCTCTACAAAACCCAGGTCTATGCGCTGGGGGCACACCTGGGACTCCCGGATGACATCGTCAATGCCGTTCCGACGACCGATACCTATAGTCTCGAACAGGGACAGGATGAGTTCTATTTCGCGCTGCCCTACGAGCAAATGGATGTGGCACTGTGGTATCGAAACAACGAGCGTTCGAGCGACGAGCTGGCACGCACCCTCAATATCGACCCGGCGCTCGCCCGGCACATCTTCGACGATATCGATGCCAAGCGGCGCACTTCCCGGTACCTGCACGCGGCACCAGTCTTGATGGCGCCTGTATGAAGCTCAAGTCGGGTTATATCGAAAACCGTCACGGCGACGAGTTGTTCGTTGCGATCACGGAGGCACCGGCTGCATCGGGTCTCGTCGTGATGTGCCCGCCGCTGCTCGAAGAGGCGACGTATTGTCGACTGGACTATCGCGGTGTCGCACGCCAGTTGATCGAACTTGGCTTCTCGGTCGTCGAATTCGACTACGCCGGTACTGGCGACTCGACGGGAGAACATCTCGAAGCGGATCTCAAGAGGCGCGCAGATGACATCGAGGTCGTCGTGACGGCCGCTACTACTGCATGCAACGGCGCCGGGAATCTCATCCTGTTCGGCATGCGAGGTGGTGCGAACCTGTGTCTCGATGCGGCGCATCGCGACAATACGCGACGTGCGATCGCATGGTTTCCCGTGACGGACGGCAACGCCGTCATCGAGGACTGGCTGCAGGTCAATACCATGACGCAATACGCGGCATTCGGATCTGTCAGGTTCTCGAAGAATCAATTGCTTGAAACCCTCGCGGACGAGGGCGCAATCAACGTCCAGGGATTCCAGGTCAGCGAGGCGCTGGTGAGCCAGGTCCGCCGGTTGGATCTCTCATGCTTGCCGGTTGCAAAGGCAGGGCAGGCTCAGGTCGTACTGGAGAAGACGAGAGACTCTGCAACGCTTGCACGGCACCTCGAGTCGCAAGGCTATGAAGCGCATGAGACAGCGGCGCGTCGTTTCTGGCAATCCCCACGCATGCTCGAGCCCGCCCACCCCGATCCCTGGGCCCACGCTGCCAGGTTTCTCGCGACATGAACCTCAGCCAGGCCAATCGACTCGGCGAGCAGGCATTCGAATGTCGCCTCGGCGACGACACACTGCGCGGGATCGTTCATGTTCCGGCAACACCGCTCGGAATCGGCCTCGTACTGATGCCGGCCGGCTACAAGTATCGTACCGGCCCACACGGCTTTTATGTCAGGCTCGCTCGAGTACTCGCCCGACACGGCATTCACGTATTGCGCGCGGATTTTCGAGGACTCGGTTACAGCGATGGCGAACTGCCGCAAGGCATGATCCAAAAGCTCTGGCAGAACGTGGAAGACGGCTGTTTCTCTGACGACGCCGCGGCATTGGCCGACGCACTTCGCGCGCGATTCGGCCTCTCGCACATCGCAGCCGGCGGCATCTGCGGCGGCGCAATCACGGCGCAGGCAGCGGCCGCCGCCCGACCAGGGTCGATCGACTCACTCGTCGAGATCAATGCGCCGGTGGTGCGCACCCGGATGCCCGGTAAAGCGGCGCCGAAGCGCACGCAGGAGATCGAAAGGGAGAAGGCGAACTACTTCCGCAAGTTCCTGTCTTGGTCAGCCTGGCGCCGTGTGCTGACCGGCGCAAGCGATTATGGTTCCATTTTTCGCACACTGTTTTCCCGAACCGGAAAGTCCGAAGCCGACAGCGCGCCGGACGTTTCGGTGAATCCGCTGTTCGATTCGAGCTTCGAGCAGACCAACGCGCACGGCACATTCAAGCTGATGCTGTTCGGCGGTAAGGACGCTCGCTGGTTCGACTTCGCCGACCTTTATCTTGCAACCCGGCTCTCGGGTAGAGAATCCGGCAATTCATGGCGAGTGGAAATCGTACCGGACGCGAACCACGAGATGTTCCTGGAGGCGTGGCAAGCCGATGCGGTCTCCCGCATCGACGCCTTTCTCCACGAACGCGCCGCCGGCAGGTAGACTACGCCTACCGGCAAAATCAGGAAGCAGACATCGACTACCGGACTCACATCGCCATCGTCGGCGGGGGCGTTTGCGGCCTCTGGCTCCTGCGCGCACTCATCGCGGGCGGGCGCGAGGCGATTCTCCTCGAACGGGACACACTGGGCGGAGGCCAGACCCTGGCATCGCAAGGCATGATTCACGGCGGGATCAAGTATGCGCTCGGCGGATTCACCACGCCGTCCTCCGAGACCATCGCAAACATGCCGAGTGTCTGGGAGACGTACCTCGCAGGAAAAGGCGCGTTCGACCTGTCCGCGGTACGGGTCCTTTCCCGCGACTACTACCTGTTCTCAGACAGCAGTGTCTCGTCGCGCGTTACCGCTTTCTTCGGCAGCAAGTCGATTCGTGGGCGGGTCGCGAAGATGCCGGCCAGCGAACACCCACAGCCCTTCTCGCACGCCGCGTTCAAGGGGGCCTTGTACCGACTCGCGGACATCGTCGTCGACACGCCCTCTTTGGTCAGCGAACTGGCGAACGGGGCGCCGGGACGAGTGCTCCAGGCTGATGCGCGGGCGGTACGCGGCAGTGACGGGGGCGTCACGCACCTTCAATTGCAGGACGGCAGCACGCTCTCGGCAGACTGTTACATCTTTGCCGCCGGGCAGGGCAACGGAGCGCTCATCGAGGCCGCCGGCATCGATGTCGTAA
>JAGRIN010000144.1 GCA_020443245.1 Pseudomonadales bacterium | reverse complement strand
GATCAATTTTCTTTTTTTTTTTCCGTTCAATTGCATTGTATTGAGCGCGCTGACGAACTGACGGGAAGAGTAAGGGTGGCCGGGCCAGAACAGTCGCTGGTTGTTGTGCGAGACCTGCCGACTGAAGGCAAAGCCGATCTCACGATAATCACTGGGCACCTTCGGCAGCGTCATCATCGACCACGGGAAGAACATCTCTGCACTCCATCCCTCGCTGAAGTGTGCGGTCTTGTGAAGCCACGTGCCGTCCCAGACGGTGTTGTAGCGCCGGACCGGCAGCACCTTGCCATCCTGTATGGTGCCCGATGCGCTCAGGATGAACCAGTAAGCGAAAGTGCCGGTACCAGTCGAGTCGATAGTAATGCCAATCGTGTCACGTTCGCCCTGCGCGTCACGCTTGGTGAAGCGATTGTTGATCGTCTCGGGTGGCTGGTATAGGACGGCGGAGACATACAGGCCCTTCTCCGTGGCCAGTACCCGGAATTCGCTCGGATATTCCCCAGGCTTGCCGGTAGCAGGCACCGAACCGATCAGGTTGTCGTAGTAGGGCAGCGTCTGCCAGATGGGTTCGTCGACGATACCATCGAGCTTGATGCCGACCTCTGCCTGCGGCCTCGTTTCGACGTGAATGATGTGCATCGGAATGCCATCGAGTTCGCCTTTAAGTAGAGGCGTCGCTGGTTCTGCGAGCCCCACGAGAGGGAACCACAGGATTAAGAGGAACCATTTTGGTGCGGCGCGCATGGCCCAATAGTGAAGCAGGAGCGTGGCGTATGTCTACTTTCGATCTCGCGAAGGCTAACGGTTGTGTCATGTCTGGCGCCGAGGTGGGTGACTGGACAGTTCCTCTTGCCTGATGACGATGGCGGCGACCAGCAAGGCGCCGAGTAGCACCAGGCACAGCGCAACCGGCACGTCGTAGCCGCCAAATGCGTCGAGGCCCAGGGCGAATGCAGCAGGGCCAATTGCACTGCCGAACACCGTCAAAGACGCGTTGAAACCGCTGATCTCGCCCAGGTAGAGCGGACCGAAGAAGCGGATGAAACAGAGGTTCGAGATAACGCCCCACAGTCCGCCACCTGCGCCGAATCCGCCGGCAAGGACCCAGAAGCCCCAGGGCTTGTCCAGGTTGTAGAGGCCGGTCGCGCCAATCATGAATAGCGCAAGCATCATGACCAGAAAAGGCTTGAGGGAATGAAGGTCGACCAGGTAGCTCGCAATGAGGTTTGCCGTCGTCGAGAAAACCGCCGACGGAAAGAAGTATCCGAAGGCCTCCTCGCGGGAACGACCAGCGGCTTCGAATATCGAGACGATATGGAAGGTGAGCGCGGTGCCGAACATGGCGTGCATCGAGAGGCTGAGACAGTAGATCCAGAACACGGGTGAACGGCGAGCGGTGCTGAGTTCCACGCTCTCGGTATCCGCGGCCGGTGAGTCGGAGGGTTCACCTGGCTCGCCATCGGGCAGGAGTCCGCACTCCTGCGGATTGTTCCGTATGAAAACGATCGCCAGTGCCGGGAAGAGCAGCCCGACGACCAGCGCCATTGCCCACAACGCGCCGCGCCAGCCGAACGCCGCGATCAACCAGGCCAGGAGCAGGGGCGCCAGTGAAAATCCCAACGAGACGAATACGCCGCGAACGCCGCTGACGAGGCCTCTCCGTTTGACGAACCAGACAAGCAGTACGTTGCGTGAGGCACTCGTCAGGACGCCCTGGCCAAAGAAACGAACGCCGAAGTAGCCGAGCAGTATGGCGACAAACGCGACGCTGACCGTGCCGCCGAGCGCCCCGGCGATCCGATCGGCAAAACTGATGTAGGCGACCATCACGCCGAGGCACAGGCTCGAGCCGGCAATCATGATGCGTCCGCCAAGGCGGTCGTACCATCTGCCTGCCTGCGTGAGAAAGAGCGCTGAACTGACTGTCCCGACCAGGTAGGCCATGGAGAGTTGGGTGCGGGAAAGACCGAGCGCGTCGATGAAAGGGTCGGTGAAGACCGCCATGCCCATGGTTTGTCCGGGCACGCTGAAGAGAAAGCCCAGCGTCGAAAAGAACCACACTACCCAACCGTAGAAAAAGGGCAGGCGCCGGACGCGAAATGGCCAGTTTGGAGAAAGCAAGGTGACAGCGGTGGATCGATTGAAAACGGGACCCTAACATCGTTCGCATCATTTACCTACACCGCGCGGTCGCAGGTCATGTCCACGGTTCTGCTATATGATGCGGGGATGGAAACGTTCAGCACTCGATACGGTCCCTGGGCCGTGGTCGCCGGCGCGTCCGAAGGGCTCGGCGCCGCCTTTGCCGAGTCGCTGGCGAAGCGATCCGTCAACGTCGTGCTGGTTGCGCGTCGAAAGATGCCGCTCGAGGAACTCGCCGCGCGACTGGTGAATCGTTACCACATTCAGGTATCGACGGTAGTGCTCGATCTTGGCGACAGTGACCGCCTTCAAGAGTTCGTCGATACCCTTGACCTGTCGGTCGGGATGCTGGTCTACAACGCAGCCTACGCGCCGGTTGGCCAGTTCGCCGAACGTCCCGTCGATGACCTGCGACGCGTGATCGACGTGAATGTCACAGCCCCGCTGCTGCTGTCACGATTACTTGCGCCGGGGATGCTCGCCCGCGGTCGAGGCGGCATTGTCCTCATGTCGTCGCTCGCCGGCACACAAGGCAGTCCCGGGATCGCTACCTACGCGGCGTCGAAATCTTTCAACGCCATCCTGGCCGAAGGACTGTGGCAGGAGTTGCGCCTGGGCGGCATCGACGTGATCGCAAGCCGTGCCGGTGCCATACGAACGCCGGGTTATCTTGCCCAGGGCATAAAGGAAGCGCCCGGCACGCTCGACGCTGCCGACGTGGCTGAGCAGACACTGAAGGCGCTGGGACATGGTCCGGGTGTGGTGCCGGGACGCATCAACAAACTCGCCCACTTCGTGTTGTCCCGACTGGTGCCACGGAAGGTGGCTGTTGCCGTGATGGCGAGCAATACGAGAGATCTCACGTGATGGATGCCGTTGCGGGCCTGTTCACGCCGTTGCTCGTCTACGCGATGATCACGGCGCTGCACTGGTTTTTGCCCGCAGCCACCGTGGAGGGATATGTCACCGACCCGGGCATGGGTCGACCGCTTCGCTATCGACTCAATGGCCGGCGGGTGCTGCTGGCATCGATCGCGCTGTGGCTGGTGCTCGGTACTGTCGGGCTCGTTCCGTTCGACTGGTTGTATCGCACACGTTGGGCCGGTCTCGGTGGCGCCTTTGTGCTTGGACTGACATTCACGCTGTGGATTGTCCTCCCGGCGCCGGCCACAGGTCGTGGTCTTGCCACGGACTTGTTCCTGGGGCGGCTCGAAAATCCGCAATTCGCAGGCGGACGAATCGACGTAAAGATGTGGCTCTATCTCGTGGGCGCGGTCATGCTCGAGTTGAACGTTCTGTCTTTCGCGACTTTCCATTTACAGGCGCACGGGTTGCACGCGTCAACCGGCATTCTGGTGTGCGCCGCGATGCTGACGTGGTTCGTCTTCGACTACCTGACGTTCGAGGAGGTCCATCTCTATACCTATGACTTCGTCGCGGAGCGAGTTGGCTTCAAGCTCGGCTGGGGTTGTCTTGTGTTCTATCCCTACTTCTATGCCGTTGCGCTTTGGTCAGCGGTCGACCGCGAGCCGGGTGAAGGGGGCAGTCTCGTTCTCTTTATGAGTGCGGTGATCTTTTTCGCCGGATGGTGTCTTGCCCGCGGCGCCAACATGCAGAAGTTCTATTTCAAGACATCGCCGGACCGCACGTTCCTCGGTATGGTGCCCAGGGCACTGGACGATGGTGAACGGCGACTGCTGGTCAGCGGTTTTTGGGGAGTGAGCCGACACATCAACTACCTCGGCGAGATTCTCATGGGTTGCGGGATCGCACTCAGCGTCACCGCCTATGGCGCGTGGTGGGCCTGGCTGTATCCGCTCTATTATGTCGCCTTGCTGGTGCCGCGCCAGATGGACGACGATGCGCGCTGTGCCGCTCGCTATGGAGACTTGTGGCGGCGTTATGTCGCCGAAGTCCGGTATCGCATCATTCCGTTTGTCTACTAGGCGAAGGGGTTAACTTCAGCAGTTCGTGAATCCAGGATCTATTGAACAAAGGGCGACTCCGGAAACTGGATTTTGATCGGGTGCCCTGATTCCGTGGTCGCGAGGTGAATGAGGAAGCTGGCAACACCGGCGGCACCTTGCATGTAACCCGTCTGCGCCTGGATAAAGCCGGGTTGGCTCCGATGCTCCGCCTGGGGCCAATAGCAAGTTTCTGCATCACCGTCGCTTCGTCGCACGAGTTCGTCGGCGACTCGTCGCGCGAGTGCCAGATAGCGATTGTCTCTTGTGGCGTTATACATGGAAACGGCATAGTCGCCGATACCGGCATCGCAGCAGCATTGGCTGATGTTGTTCCACAATCCTTCACCGCGAGTTTCCGGTGCGCCGAGATGCAGGAGCCCCTCGAGTAGCTCGTCGGACCATTGTGCGATGCTCTCATCGCCGGTGATCCGGCCGAGCAGGTAGAAGAGCCGGCTGGTACCGGCAGGGCCATGGCAGAAACCGAGATAAAAGCGATCTGCCTGGCCGTCGTTCAAAATGTGCGGCACCAGTTGACCCTCGCCAACCGGCACAGCCATGGCCTTGACGTGGCCCGCCCCGGCAAGCGCTGCGTCGAGGTATCGTTTGTCCTGTGTCGCCTCGTAGGCGCGGGCAAAAAAGTACGCAACGCCGGCGGTACCATGCGCAAAATTCGGCGCATCGAACGGCCACGGGATGTCATCCATCAGCTGCCATCTCAGGCCGCCTTCTGCCGGCTCAGCAACGTCGAGCAAGCGATCGGCAATCTGTGTGACCCAGGCCAGTGCTTCAGGGTGCACACCCTTCTCATGCGCGTAGAGATAGTACAGTCCGATTCCGGCGGCGCCTTCGGCAACATCGTAGATTTCCCGTGTGCCCTGATGGCCCGTCAGCTTCGCGTAGGGCATTGGTGCGATCCAACCGATACCGCTGCCGACCTCCGTCGCGTCGTCTCGCAACCGCTGCGCGCAATACCGCGCGGCGTCGCCGAACGCAGCATCGCCTGATGCCTCTTTCAGTTCGTTGAGTACGAACAGGTAACCACCCCAGCCACCGAGACAGGAACAGGTCAGTGACTCTTTGCTATGGACATATGCGACCAGGTCGCGTCCGGCCGCGACCGCTTCGTCCAGATAGCCTTGGTCACCGGTCAGTCGAAACAGTTCGAGATAGAAGAGCGCGATACCAGCGGAACCGGCATACAACGTGTGCAGGCAGGTATCCGGGGCCTCGTTGGCGAGGCCCCAGACGATTCCGTGTTCGGTCTCCTTCCTGTGGCTGTGTATCCACTTCTCTACGCGCTGGACCACTTCTGCCAGATCGGTCTGTGGCATTTTTCATCCCCTCTATCAAAGGGCCGATCGTACCATCAGTCCTGCGTGGGCGCCGGGATGGCCGTCACGCCGCGCCGAGGTAATCCCGTTTGCCGATACTTACGCCGTTGTGACGCAGGATGTTGTAGGCGGTCACGACGTGGAATGAGAAGTTTGCCATGCCATAGCCCATGATGAAGCTGGTGCCGTCGAGCTTCAGCGTGGTCTGGCCCATCGGCAGCTCGATCGTGCGCGATTCGGCACCCTCAAATTTGCTACGGTCCAGGCCGTCCAGGTAGGCGATCGTCTTCTGGATGCGCGCCTCGAGTTCGGCGAACGTTTCTTCGTTGTCTTCCCAGGTGGGAATCTCTGCACCGGCAAGCATGCTGGCGCCGCGCTTCGCCGTATCGCTGGCAATCTGGATCTGGCGCTTTAAGGGAAGCATGTCGGGAAAGAGGCGTGCGTTGACCAGCACGGCCGGGTCGATGTTGTTCTCGGCCGCGTGCGCTTTTCAGGAAGGAAAAGGGCACGGCCCGGGCGCAGATGCGCGAGGGCCGTGCTGCTGTCAGCCGAGGATCAGAAATCCATGCTGAGGCGGGTATAGAGGAAGCGCCCGGTAAAACCGTAGGGCGTATAACCCGAGAACGGCGTGTTACCCGTGCTGTTCAGGTTCACCGTGCCGTTGCGGCCGGCAGTGAACGCGGGCGGGTAGGCGTCGAACAGGTTGTCGGCTCCCACCGCGAGCTGGATCGAATCGGTGAACGCATAGCGCACGTTCAGGTCGACGATCGTCTTTGTGCCCAGCCAGAAGTCACGATCCGCCGTGGAACCGGGAACCAGTACATTGCCGTACCGCGTTGCGCGTACTGTCGCGCCCCAACGATCCAGGTTCCAGTCCACGGAAGCGGTGAGCTTGTCCTTGGGCTGGCCTTTCTCGTAACTGAGCACGTTAACCCGACCGAAGAGCGGTGGTGCGGGATTGGGCGCAAACAGTGTCGCGAGTGCGGGCGAAAGTTCCGGCACCTTGGTGACGTCGGTCGTGTTGTAGCTGCCGGCGACGGTGAACTTGAACAAACCAGCTGACTCGGTTTCCATCGGCCAGTTGGCAACCAGTTCAACACCGTTGGTTTTGGTGTCGACACCGTTCAGGAAGAAGCGCCCACCGCTCACACCGATGTAGCCAAGGCCTTCGAGGTAGGTCCGGATCTCGCTTTGCGTCAGGTTTTCAGACAGCACAATGCGATTCTTGAGCTTGATCCGGTACGCATCCAGCGTGATGCTGGCGGCCGCGATCTGCCAGACCATGCCGACCGAGAGGTTGAGCGATTTCTC
Source organism: Pseudomonadales bacterium (assembly GCA_020443245.1). Taxonomy (GTDB): domain Bacteria; phylum Pseudomonadota; class Gammaproteobacteria; order Pseudomonadales; family Azotimanducaceae; genus JANQJA01. Next base: position 993 of record JAGRIN010000144.1, on the reverse strand, counting down.
CGCGTTGAGCGGTTCGGCGCCCAATGCGGCCGCGCGCGGATCGGTCACCGGGAAGGTCTTGATGTCGAAGGGCACGCCACTGATGAAGTTGGTCGATGTTGCAGAGAAGTATTGCTGCTGCAGCGACGGCGCACGGAAGCCGTTCGAGATCGAGCCACGCAGCGCGAAGCTGTCGTTGAAGTCGTAACGAACCGCCAGCTTGCCGCTGACGTTGCTGCCGAAGTCCGAGTAGTGCTCACCCCGCACCGCTGCGGTTGCGAGCAGTTGGTCGGTCACGTTGGCTTCGAGGTCAACATAGGCACCGACCGCGCTGCGATTTTCGTCCAGTACGTCTGAAGGCTGGAAGCCGGGGAAGACCTGCGAACCGGATGCCTTGGTGGGGTCGCCGTTGATGTAGGAGTCCGGCTCGCCGGCGAAGATCGAGTAACCTTCACGCCTCGCCTCGATGCCGGTCGCCACGTTCAGTGGTGAAGCGAAGCCTGCGACGTCAACCGTGCGCACACCCGAGAAGTTGAACACCAGCTGGTCGTAGTCGAAGCCACCGGCATCGAACTCCGTCTTGCTCGTTGCGCCGAGTGAGGCGTTCAACGTGTTCTCGATGGTGTAATGCATCTTGTTGTAGCCGTACACGACGGACGTATCCATGTCCCAGTCGCCCCATCGCCACTTTTCGCCAATGGCCGCGCTGTAGTCGTCGACCGAGGGTGCGATGATCGGCAAGAAGCCGTCGGCGTAGATCGCAATCACGTTGCGCGAGTCCTGTGCACGACGGTAAAAGCCGGCAGAACGCGCATCACGCTTCTGGTAACTGGCCCAACCGTACATCTCGGCGCCGTTGGAGAGGTCCGCGCCAAAGTTGGCGAACAAGGTGCCCTGTTTGATCTCCGGATCACCATACCAGTTGTCGAATCGATTGAAGGTTTGTTCGCGCGGGTCAAAGGCACCGCCTGCAACGAGCGGATAGTTCTGGCGGACGTCGTAGCCACCGCGCTC
>JAGRIN010000143.1 GCA_020443245.1 Pseudomonadales bacterium | reverse complement strand
TCCATGTCGAAGTCGGCCGGGCCGGTATCGGCCTCCGGCTTCTCGGCGGGCTTCGCGCTGGCGACCGTCCAGTTGTCCTTGCCGTCCTTGCCAACGATCGCGTTGACGGTGATGCCGCTCGCGCTGAGGCCGTTGACGGCGACCTTGCCGTCCATGACCAGTGGCCAGAGGGCGAGGTCGATCGAGGCGCTTTTGAGCGCCGCGAGCGGCTCGGGCGCGCCCGGCAGGCGTACGTCCAACTGATCAACATTGAGCGCGACGGGCGGGAAATAACGCCAGGAGATGTCGCCCTTGATGGTGAGTTCGTAGCCGGCCTGCTCGCGCACCACCTTCGTGATCTGGTCACGGTAGTAGTCCGGGTTGGACAGCAAAAAGAACAAGGCCCCGACCAGGATGACGGGGATGGCGAGAATGACGATGAGTATGACGGTAAATCGGGACATAAGGGATTGGTCTATTTTGCGAGCGCAAGGTTCCGGCGGGCGTAGTCGCACAGCACATGGACGATGCCGCGGGTCACCTCTTTGTTGCCGGTCATCAGGTCGTACAGCGATTCGCCTTCAAGGCGCAGCAGCGTGCAACTCTCGAGCGCTTCGACCGAGGCCGCGCGAGGCTCCGGGTCGAGCGCCGCGAGTTCGCCGAATACGGCGCGACTGCCAAGGATGCCGAGTTCTTTGTCTCCCTCGAAGACCCGGACCTTGCCATCGGCGACGATGTACATGGAAGTTCCCAGGTCGCCCTCCCGGACGATCAGGTCTCCGGCCTCGTATTCGACCGACTCCACGATCGTTGCAAGATCGACAAGCTGTGCTTCAGGCACGGAGGAGAAGACCTTTACTGACTTGAGAATCAGGACCTTCTCAATGGTCAACAGCATGGCGGGCGATTCGCGGGAAAACGAGCCTCTATTATGCCAGTTGGTTCGCTCACCGACACAAGTTTTGTCTTCAGGCAGGCAGCATCGCCAGCAGGCCCCGGACCACGTGACGCACGGAATCGTCCGGGTCGTCTGCACGCGCGGTGAGCATTCGCTTGAGTTCCGGCGGCTGCAGTTGTGCGAGTGCCCAGTTGGCGGTTTCCCGGACGATGGGCTCCGGGTCCTCGAGCGCCTGCTCGACGACAGGCAGGTGCTCGGTGGTCCTGCGCTGACCGATCAAATGCAGCAAGCAGGCCTTGGTCCAGAAGGAGCTGTCATTGAAATGCTGGCTGACCTGTTTGTCGAAGCGAGCGTCCGGTTCGAGCTTGGGTTGTGGATAACGCATCGCAAGATGCGACAGGCGTTCCGACACGGTGAGATCGTCCAGGATCGGGATGACGACCTGCTTGATTTCCGTCGTGAGAAGATTGTCGAGCACCTCGAGGGCGAACGTGCGCAGTTCGGAGACCTTCGAGTCGATGTTCGCCCGCGTGTCCAACATGACAATGGAGGGGAACAGGAACGAGATGAGCAGCAGCATGTTGTCCCGGTGCTGGTCGAGTTCCTGCCCGAGCGCGGCCGTGAGACCGTGGTAGCGTGTGGCGCGATAGAGGTCTTCCATCGCGGCCAGCAGCCAGGTGATTTGCTGGACTTCTTCCTCCAGCCTGTTGACGAACACGTACTGATCGTCCGGGTCGGCCTGGTAGTGAAGCATGGCAAGACCGAGGTAAACCTGGTGGCGCAGGCCGGGCGGCTCGATATCAATATGCCGGAGCAGGATCTCGATCGCCTTCTCTCCCCCGATTTCGCGCACGATGTCCACGATCTGGCGCTTTACCCGGCGTGACGCCGTTGGCGCGGTGAGTGCAAGGTCGAGGTCGTAGAGGGCCTGTTCGCCGAATGACTGGAGCGCCAGCGCTGCGCGCCCCTGCAGCTTGGGCATCGAAATCTTGCTGACGAGGATGTTGATGAGGCGCGGGTCCTTGATCCGGCTGGCGGCGAGGATGGCTTCATTGACGACATCGCTGTCCCGGTCGTCCAGCAGTTCCACAAGGAAACCGGAGAATGTTGGTTTACCGACCTCGCCCAGGATCGCTGCGGCGAACTTGCGATCTGCGGACGATCCGGCGCGCACCTGGCCCAGCAGGTAGTCGAGTGCGGCGTCGTTACGCGGATCGTAGGTCAAAAGGCCCACCAGCGCGCCCTCGCTCAGCGCTCTCTCGCTTGAATCGAGAAAGGGTGTGAGCTTCTCTTCGGTGTCCTCGGCGCCCAATGCAGCATAGGTCTTGAGCGCCTGCCCGCGCACCTCGGGGTCATCCTCGGCCTCGATCCGCTCGTTGACTCGCTGGGTCAGCGGCTCGATATGCAGGCGCGCGATGCGCCGGAGTACATCCATTCGGACGTCGCGATCGGCGCTGGCGACAACCTGTTTGAGGAGCTCCGTAATTTCCGGATGCTCGAGTTCCTCGAGGATGTTCAGGCAATAGAAGATTTCAGCCGGGTACGGACTCTTCAGTCCCTCTTTGATGATGTCGAGGCTGGCGTTGTCCAGGTCCTTCAGGGAGAGCTCGCCGAGCTTGCGCTTCTGAATGCTGACCACGAGGTGCGAGAGATACATGCGCCGGATGACGACGCCCGTCGCGATCCACGCGACCATGATGGCGGAGAGCAGCATCAGGAAGATTTGCGGCTCCCAGTGCAGGTACGATGAAAGGAAATACAACGTCAGGCCCGCGACACCGCCGGCGAATGGATCGATAACCCCCTCGATGAGTGAGGATCCTTGCGTTCGCTGGCGATCAGGCAACACCTGGAACAGTATCGACACGCTCGGGCGCCAGATGGCGGACTGCAGCACGAAACGCGCGCCGTTCGTTGCCGCCATGACGACGAACACGACAAATATCTCCGCGCCGGAAAGCTCCAGCATGCTCACGGTCATCGATCCCGTCGCGATGACGATAGGGAAGGCGAGCACACCGGCAAGAATGCCGAAGCGTCGCAGGAAAGGCGCAAAAGCAAACACCATCACGAGCAAGGTCACGACGCCCGTTCCCGCGAAGAATTTGCCGAGGAATTCGGCGAGCATGCGCTGGTCCGGAAACTGGATCGACGCGTACCGATAGAACGCCACGTCGAGAAAGAAATAGGCGAAGATATATGCGGCATAGCATAGGCTGATCAGCCGTACATAAGGCAGGCGCAGCATCCCCAGCAGGCGCGACTGGTTCTCGTCTTCGGCAAGGTCCTCCGACGTCAGGATCAGCTTGCCGGAGAATCGCCTGACCGTGACCTGGATCACCACGCCAACGAACAGGGTCGCGACGATGGCGACCAGCAGCAGGTCGACCACGTTCATGAACTTCAGCAGCAGGGCAACTGCGAGCCCGCCGACCATCTCGGCGAGAAATTCTCCCGACCGCGCCACGCCCGCAAGGCGTTTCGATTGCCGCACGTCCAGTAGCCGCGAGAGCAGCGCCAGGAACTGCAGGCTGAACAGCATGTAGGCAATCTCGAAGAACAGCGGCAGGAAGAAAATGACTGAAGGGACTTCTGTGATGCCGAGGATAACCCTGAAGATGAGCAGGCCGCCGATCACCGTGCCCAGTATCGTATAGATGTAGCCGGCGACCGAAAGCCGGTGGGTGAGCCGGTCGATCAGTAGCGTGACGACCGTGCCGGTTACCGCGAGCAGGATCGCGACGAGTGCCAGCTTCTCCGAACCGAACTTCTCGAGGAAGAGGGTGTACGCGCAAATCCGGATCATGCCCGTCGCGATGCCGGACATGAACATGTTCGAGAACAGGAGCGCGACGACTGTGTTTTCCTCGGGGCGAATGCCGAGTTTCACCAGCAGTTTTCCGGCCAGTGAGTATTGAGCGCCTCGTGGTAGGGCGGCGTCGGTCAAGTGTTGCCCCTTGTTATATTTTGGGTCGGGTCTAACGCGTCGGGGATCGTGCTCCGCGCTATTATGCCGAATCCGGATAGCCTTGACACATTAGTTGGGACGCGGCTGGCTAATCTGATAATCTCGGACGATCGTGGCACAGAGGGTGATTTTGATGTCTGAGGCAGGCAACGAGAACCTTGGTACACCCTCCAATCCCCTGCGCGTAGCGGTGATTGGTTCGGGACCGGCCGGTTTTTATATCGTCAGCAACTTTATGAAGTACCCTGATCTCACGGTCGAGATCGATATGTTCGACCGGCTCCCCACGCCCTTCGGGCTGGTTCGGGGAGGGGTGGCGCCCGACCACCAGAAGGACAAGTCCGTGACCCGTGCCTACGACAAGAGCGCGAAGCAACCCAACTACCGATTTTTCGGCAACGTCGAGTTCGGCAAGCACGTTACCCTCGACGACCTGAAGCACTACTACCACCAGATCGTGTTTTCGACCGGCGCGCAGGTTGATCGTACGCTCGGCGTTCGAGGTGAAGAGTTCACGGGCAGTCACTCTGCGACAGACTTTGTCGCTTGGTACAACGGCCATCCGGATTTTGCACACCTCAAGTTCGAACTCTCATCAGAGAGCGTCGCGATTGTGGGGATCGGCAACGTTGCGGTCGATGTGGCGCGCATGTTGTGCCGGACCCACGACGAACTGCGCCAGACCGACATGGCCGACTACGCCATCGAGGCGCTGCGGGACAGCAACGTCAAGAACATCTATATGCTGGGGCGTCGCGGTCCTGCGCAGGCAGCGTTCACACCGCCGGAGATCAAGGAACTCGCGGAACTGGTCGGTGCGGATGTCGTGATCGCGCAGGAAGAGGCGCGACTCGACGCGGAGAGCCGGCGCGACATCGAAGCCGGTGCCGACAAGAACGTCCTGAAGAACGTGGAGATCATCGAGGAGATCTCGGGGCGGGGCCAGTGCAGCAAGGACAAACGACTGACCATCCGGTTCCTCGTTTCTCCCACCGAAATCCTGGGAGACGAAAACGGGAACGTTACCGGCATCCGAATCGTGAAGAATGAGCTCGTGCGCAAGGACGACGGCACCCTTTCGGCCCGTTCCACAGGCGAGGAAGAGACCATACCGGTTGGCATGGTGTTCCGTTCTGTCGGCTATCGGGGCGTGGCGTTGCCGGGCATTCCTTTCAACGAGCGCTGGGGCAACATCTTCAACGACAAGGGGCGCGTTACGACCGAGGAAGGTGATCCCGTGCGAGGGCTCTATTGCGCCGGATGGATCAAGCGTGGACCCAGTGGCGTGATTGGCACGAACAAGACCGATGCGCAGGAAACGGTTGCCTGCATGGTCGAGGACCTCAAGGCCGGTCGTTACCTGCATGCCGCCCATACCCGTCCGGATGAGGCGATGGCGTTTGTGGCCTCGCGCCAGCCCGCGGCAGTGAGCTATGACGACTGGACGGCGATCGATGCCGAGGAGCTTCGGATGGGTACCGAAGACAATCGGCCACGGGTCAAGTTTACGCGCGTCGAGGATATGCTGGACGTGCTTGATCGATAGCGCGACATGAGATCGTGCGCGATGCCCGGTTCCACAAACCGGCCGTTACCAAAAGAGGGAGATTATCGTGGCGATTGACCATTTCAGTACCGCGACCGCGATGCTGGCTGCGCTGCGCGACAAAAAAGTGTCGGCAGTCGAGTTGGCGGAGATGCATATTGCACGAATCGAGGAGAAGGACGGTGCTTTAAATGCCATACCGGTCCGCACCTTCGACCGTGCGCGCGAGGCAGCGAGCGCGGCAGACAAACGTATCGCCGCGGGCGAAACCGGCAAGCTCCTCGGGCTCCCGATGACGCTGAAGGAATCGACGATGACCGCCGGGTTGCCGCAGAGTGCCGGTATTCCGGAACTGAAAGATCACGTGCCCGCTAAAGACGGACCGCTCGCCAGCGCGGTGTTCAACGCTGGCGCCGGCCTGCTCGGCAAAACCAACATCCCGGTGGCACTCGGTGACTGGCAGGCAGACAGTCCTGTGTACGGGCGCTCGAACAATCCGTGGGACCTCACGCGCACACCGGGTGGCAGTACCGGCGGTGGTGGTGCGGCCCTCGCCGCCGGCATGACGCCGCTCGAGGTGGGGAGCGATATCGGCGGTTCGATCCGCGTACCGGCCGCTTACTGCGGCGCGTATGGCCATCGTCCGACCGAGACCGCGATTCCGCGTACCGGCTCGTTCCCTTTTGCGGACCTGCCGAACCCTGCTGCCCTGATGGGTGTACAAGGTCCGCTTGCGCGTTCGGCAACGGACCTGGAACTGCTTTTCGACGTGCTCGCGGGCCCGGAACCGTTCGAGAATGTCGCGTGGCGGCTCGAATTGCCGAAGCCGCGCGGCGAGCAGTTGTCGGACCTTCGTGTCGGTGTCATTTCCTCCGTGCTCGGCCAATCCGGATCGAGCCAGATGACGGCGCGCCTTGACGAACTCGCGAGCTTTCTCTCGAAAGGGGGCGCAACGGTTGCCGATGTGGAGCCGCCGTTCGACCTTGGCTGGTACTACGGCGATTACCTGCGCCTGCTCAACGTCATGATTACGCAGTCACAGCCGGCCGAAGAACGCCGTGCGCAGGCGGCAGCACTGCGTGCAACCGGTGACACATTTGCGATGGCGCAAGCCGACGGCCTGGACATGGATGCTGCGGCGTTCCAGGCGCTGGTGAACCGAAGGGCGACCGGTATCGCCGCCTGGCAGGAATTCTTCAAATCCTGGGATGTCATCATCGCGCCGATGACACTCGACTCCGCCTTCCCGCACCAGGACGGCGCCTTCACGAGCAGGACATTGCTTATCGACAACGACGAAGTGTCCTATCTCGCGAACATCATGTTCCCGATGCTGGCCATTTTTACCGGGCTACCATCGACGGCGTTTCCGGCAGGACTGGATTCGAACGGATTACCGCTGGGCTTGCAGGCGATCGGTCCGTACCTGGAAGACCGCACGACGCTTCGATTCGCGCAATTGCTGGAGCGCGAGTGGCACAAGTTCACGCCGCCGCCCGGCTATTGATCTTTCTCGTTCTCGCCCAGCGTTTTGTCGGCGAACCGGCGCTTGACGATAAGGGCAAGTTGTTCCGCGATCTTTTGCGTGCGTGAGATGGTGCGCCTGTTATAGAGAAACCACGCCACGCCTGTGGTGACGAGGCTCGCGCCAAGCAACGGGTAAACCTGCACCAACAGTCGAATGAAGTTTTCGAACATTGCGGGTGTCGCATAGAACAACGTGCTGACGAGCCATTCATGCTTTGTCGACTGTATGTCGATAACGGAGGGTGGCCAGATCCAGACATAGACTGCCGCCGCGATGAGCGCGAGCGCGAGTTCCAGCATCAACCCGTAGAGCCACTTGCCCTGGAAGATGGCCCGGTCGAGGCGGAGCCGTTCTCGATGCCATTGCTCGTCGCCACTGAAGTCGAGATTCGCAATGACCTCGCGGTCATCATTGACCACGCTGAACTTTGTCGGCAGCGACAGCGGCGAATAATTGGCGGTTCGATAGTGAATGCGCTCGAGCACGCTCTCGTGCACGTAGATCGTGAAGTCGTAACCCTGGTCTCGCGGCGCAAGGTAGAGTTCTTCGGTCAGGCGCCGGGGGTGATAGCGATAGAACATACCGAACCCGTCGCGTGAATCGAAGTACTTGCCGTGCGCGTTCGCGTCCGCGTGGATAACTTCGGGTTCGCCCGGCTTGAGGCGAAGTCCGCAGCGTGTCGCCTGCGTCACCATCCATTCGAATGCGACGTCGGCGAGTCCGGAACGGCGGTAGCCACCGCCAACGTTGGAGTGCGACCCGACGAACCAGACCTGGTGCAGGTTCGTCTGCTGGCCCGCCCGCTCGTGCCATACCTCCGGCCAGAACGACGTTCT